>CAIYLB010000128.1 GCA_903926935.1 uncultured Pseudomonadota bacterium | reverse complement strand
GTGCTCTAGTACAGCATTTTGTTCGATTAGGTTTTCAATCACTAGGCATGAAGCCAATTGCTTCCGGCTGTGAGCGTAATCAGCGTGGCGAACTTATCAATCAAGATGCACAGGCATTAATCAACGCCAGCAACGTTAGTGCGCCGCTAAATTTAATCAATCCATACCGATTTGAACCTGCTATTGCGCCGCATATTGCGGCAATGCAGGCGGGTGTCGTTATCGATTTGTATGAGATTACGCGAGCTTATGCGCAACTCACCACTTTAGCTGAGGCGTTGGTTGTGGAAGGTGCGGGTGGTTTTTTTGTGCCACTCAATGAAAAACAAACATTGGCTGATCTGGCCGTGCAGTTGAATATTCCTATTATTTTAGTCGTAGGCATGCGCTTGGGTTGCATTAATCATGCGCTACTTACGATGGCAGCGATTCAGTCACGAGGCTTATGCCTGACTGGGTGGGTGGCGAATCAGATTGACCCGAACTTTGAAATGTTTGAAGAGAATTTAGCTAGCTTAAAGAAACGCATTGTTGCACCGTGTTTGAGTGTAGTGGGTTGGCAGGAAGACGTTCGATTTAACGAGACTGATTTAATTTAAGGATGGCTTAGCTTGCTGGTTATTGCCGGCCTAAGTTAAATTAGTAATCTATTGCGCCAGCTCTGCAGCCTCTACTACCACTTTATATAATTGCACTTCCTGTATGTTATTCACTTGCGCACCAACGGCTATTTGCGAGCGCTTTCCTGGCGCGACGCTGCCAGCAATTTGCATCGATTCACTTTGCGCTACTATACGGCCTGTTTTAGCCTCGTATTTCACTACGCGCACTCTCACGCGCACTATTGGAGTGGACGTATTATTCTGCACAACAGCATATAAGTTACCGGCATTATCAGCTTGTGCCGCGGCTTGAATGTACTTAGCTGGATTACGAGGTAAATCTATATGCACCGCTCTATTTAAGGCGTCTTTACCAATTTCAGAATTAGAATCTGCAGCCATTTGATAGTGTTGTAATGCTGCATCTGTTTCGCCACGCCCTTCGGCAATTTGGCCTAGCAATGCATGGCTAGGCGCGGTAGGTAACAGCTCATTAGCGCGCTTAAGATAGGCTTCGGCTTCAGTTTTTTTGCCCATATTAAACAGCGCGATGCCACTTTGTATATGCGGTTTAAAATAGTCGGGCTGCATTTTGATGGCTTTTTCGTAAAACGCTAAAGCCTCTAGCGATTTTTTTTGCGATAGTGCAATGTCGCCTAACAGTTCTTGAAAGCGCGCCTCGCGCGGCTCACCAGCAATGGCTTGCTTCGCTAGAGTGGTCGCTTTGGCTGTATCTTTTGCCGCTAGTGCTTTTACCCCGTCGTCATACGCTTTATAAGCCGCTTGGGTAGATTTTAGTTTTGCTACTTTTTGCGCGTAGATTTCTTTGCCCCATTCACCACCAGCGCCTACTTGCGCAAGTGTACGTTTATTGTCTGCGACACGTTCTGGAGAAGGTGGGTGGCTGGCAAATAAGCCATCAATAAAGCTACTTTTTTTGTCAGCACTTAAACGTACAAAAGTTTCTTGCAAAGTCACGGCTGCCGTAGGGTCATAGCCGGCTCTTTTCATATATTGCATGCCATACAAATCGGCCTCGCTTTCTGCATCGCGACCATATTTGCTGGTGGCTAGTTGGCTGCTAAGTTTGGCGCCGCCTACAATTAAATTGGCGTAATTGGTATTTTGCGCGCCTATGCCCACCACAATCATCGCACCTTGCATGAGCATGCCGCGCTCCATGCTTTTAGCGCCATGCCTAGCGGCAGCATGCACCATTTCATGGCCCATAACGGCAGCCAGTTCAGCCTCACTATTCAATTCATAAAGTAGGCCGCGATTAAAGGCAATTTTACCGCCAGGCATTGCCCAAGCATTGGGCACTGAGTCATTTAGCACGGTATATTCATAAGGTAATTGGCGGTCAGAAACGGCGGCGAGCTTATTACCTACACTTTGCACATATGCCGTCAACTCTGGATCAATAATATAATCGCCACCTTGCGATTGGCGTGCTGGAGCGTAATTTTGTTTACCAATCGCAATTTCTTCCGATTCCGAAACCATTTGGAATTCACGTTTTTTGGTGACGGGATTAACGCCGCAAGAAGAAGTTAGCAACGTGATGGTTGCAAGTGAAACTAGGACGAAGTTTTTATAAAAGTTACTTGATAAGTTTGTTTTAACCTCATGGTTTCCAGCTGATTTATTTGGTTTTAGCATCATCATTTCGCCAACTCGTTTAATGGAATCCTAGCGTAAAAATATTTCAGTGACAATATTTTTAAAGGCTTTGGATAAATTCTTGTTTTAAAAAATTATGGCTAGTTGGCTAAAATTACGCCCGGTAAAGCTGGTGATGTTTTATATAATCAATGACATTATCTGGCATTAAATAGCGCGCAGATTGTTTAGCCGTGAGCTGATTACGTATCGCCGTAGATGAAATATCTAGTGCTGTAATGATCTGCGTAATCACATAACCCGCACTAGTTTGGTGTAAATCATCAATGTTATCTGTATGGCGATTATGCAAAAATAACTTTAATGCTTCAGGTAAAGGTGCTGCACTAATGTCTGTTGGCCGTTTTACCAAAGCAATGTGGCAGAGATTTATTATTTCCTCCCAGCGATGCCAAGTATGAAATTCACTAAATGCATCGCCGCCCAAAAACAACACCAAACTAGTTTCATCGCTTAATTCTGTGCGTAGGCTTTGTAAAGTGTCCACCATATAGGAAGCGCCGCTTCTACATAATTCAGTATCATCAAATTTAAAAGCTGTGTTGTCCGCAATGGCTAGTTTGACCATTTCAGCGCGATCGGTTGCGCTCACACTGGGCGCTACTTTATGCGGAGGATTAGCGGCTGGAATAAAGCGCACTTCGTCGAGAGCTAGTGATTGAGCAAGTTCCTGCGCCATGCGCAAATGTCCAAAATGTATTGGGTTAAACGTACCGCCCAACAGGCCAATGACAGGTCTTAACATAGATTGCGCACGCGCCATTAATTGAGTATTTAAGCTCGCACTTGGCCGTCGCCCAGTACAATATATTTGAGCGAAGTTAGACCTTCTAAGCCTACCGGTCCGCGTGCGTGCAACTTATCGGTAGAGATGCCAATTTCAGCACCTAAGCCATATTCAAAGCCATCGGCAAAGCGGGTAGAGGCGTTCACCATTACACTGCTTGAATCGACTTCTCGTAAAAATCTACGCGCTTTTGTGTAGTTTTCTGTCACGATGGCTTCGGTATGTTGCGATGAATGTTGGTTGATATGCGCGATCGCTTCATCTAGGCCGCTGACAACTTTGCATGAAATAATAGCCGCTAAATATTCCGTGTAATAATCTTGCTCAGTGGCTGGTTTGGCTTGTTTTACTAGCGCACAGGTTTCGCTGCAACCACGTATTTCAATACCATGTGCGGTGAGCATGTCAGCAATTTTTGGTAGCATTTCATCAGCAACAGAGCGTGCGATCAATAAAGATTCAGTCGTATTGCAAGTGCCCAAACGCTGCGTTTTGCTATTTTCAACAATGCGCAAAGCTTTGTCAAAATCGGCATCATCATCTACATAAACATGGCAATTGCCGTCTAAATGTTTAATCACAGGAATACGCGCATCGTTTGAAATGCGCTCAATCAAGCCCTTGCCACCGCGCGGAACAATCACGTCTACATATTGTTTCATGGTGATTAATTCACCAACCGCTGCACGGTCTGTGGTTTCGACCACTTGCACTGCTGTGGCTGGCAAGCCTACGGCGGCCAAGCCTTCATGGACTAATTTTGCTAACGCTTGATTGCAATGAATCGCCTCGCTACCACCACGTAAAATCGCCGCATTGCCAGATTTTATGCATAAGCCAGCCGCATCTACCGTTACATTTGGCCGTGCTTCGTAAATAATACCGATCACACCGAGTGGCACGCGCATTTTGCCTATTTGTATGCCACTAGGCCTATATTTGAAATCAGACATTTCACCAATTGGGTCAGCAAGGTTGGCAATTTGCGTCAAACCTTCAACCATGGTGTTGATGGATTTTTCACTAATTGTGAGTCTGTCCAACATGGCTTCATCAAGCCCGTTGGCGCGTGCGGCGTCTAAATCTAATTTATTAGCTGCCAATAAGGCAGTTTTTTCACGCAAAATGGCTGCTGCAATATGTAGCAGTGCCTGGTTTTTAATATTGGTATCTGCACTTGCCATCAAGCGCGAGGCTTTGCGGGCTTCGATACCCATATTTTGCATGTAGTTCTTAATATCCATTAGTTTAATATCCATGATCTTTGTATCCATGTTTTTAATATCCATGATCTTTGTATCCATGTTTTTAATATTGATGATATTTATATCAATGTCTGATAGTGTTTTAGCGCCCACGTACTCTAGCCAACCCAAAACAAAGCCGAGAAATTTCCAGCCAGGCATCGCCTAACATTACACCTTTAGCCGTTCTGTCAATATCCGCTAGTTTTTGTAAGGCAGCTTCTAATTGGCGCAAATTTAATCTAGCCAGCGCCCGTTTGACTAATACTTGTTTGTCGCCATAAATGCGTGCGTTAGTCATGGCGTTCGTTAAATTTTCACCACGCGCTTCCGCTTGTTTAATGCGTACCAGAGGCCGTAGCGCCCACATCAGCGGATTCATCACCGCCACTGCATTTTCGCCTTCATCTTGCAAACCTTGCAGAATACGCACTGTGCGTTCAGTATCACCGGCCAAAACTGCATCACCCAGTTGAAAAGCATCATAGCGCGATACGTTAAGTACCGCTTCACGCACAATAGCGTCGCTTAACTCGCCTTGTGGATAGAGTAAGCCTAACTTCTGTACTTCTTGATCGGCTGCCAGCAGATTGCCTTCTATCTGATGTGCTAAAAACTCCAATGTTTGCTGGCTGGTGTGCTGACCTTGTTGCGCGAGTCGGTTGGCAATCCATTTGGGTAAATGCGTGGCTTCTACTTCCTCTAGTGAAATCGTGACCGCTTTTTTCTCCAGTGCAATAAACCAAGCGCTACTTTTAGTCTCGCGCTCCAATTTAGGTAGAATAATCACCACGCAAGTGTCAGGAATTGCTTGATCTGCTAATGCTTGTAGGGCTTTTCCGCCATCAATGCCGGGTTTACCATTTGGAATATTAATTTCCAATAATCTGCGGCTTGCAAATAGCGAGATTGATTGCCCATAAGCTTGAATTTGCTGCCAATTAAAATAGCGTTCAACGTTTAAACTATTACGCTCATCGAAGCCCTGAGCACGTGCTGCAGCTCGAATCGCATCCAAGCTTTCGCGCTGGGCTAATGGTTCATCGCCCACTAAAACATAAAGTGCTTGTAAGTCTTGTTTTAAGTGGCTTGCCAGTTGGGTAGTTGCAAGACGCATGGTTAATTAATTAATCTCAGGCTTGATGGCCGTTAAGCGACGTAATACTTCTCGGACTGCATCGCTATGCATATCATTGACCAATCTAGACTCTTCATCTAATTTCCCCAGCAAGTTACTATCGCTATATGATAAATCACGACGTGCTTGCACAATTTGCACAGAGCTCCAGGTAGGGCTAGCTGGTGTACGTGTTCTGAATTTTACACTGTAATTCAGCTCATATTCGCGCACCACACCACCACCACTTAGAGATAAAATGCGTTTTTCGTTGCTTTCGCTCATCATTTCTAGCAACAACTCAGCGTCTTCTACCTCTTTAACTACTTTAATGCCGTTGGTTTTAAGTGACTGGTTTAGATCTCTAGATATACTTAAAGTGCCGCCTTGAATATAGAGTGTTTTGAACGACAAGTTAGCTACACCACGTAGTTGAAATCCGCAGGCGGCAAGGCTTAAGCTTAGTAATAAAGTCAAACCTAGCCCAAGTTTGGTAAATCTGTTTTGCTTAGTATGACTATTTTGCATCGTTAATTTCCTTAATAGCATTGTCAAAATGGTACTGTTAAAAACAGCACTTTTATTCAGAATGCTATGCCACCACAATATTGATAAGTTTATTCGGCACCACGACAATTTTACGCACGGTCATATTTTCTTCTATGAATTTTTGCACAAAAGGTTGTGCTAGCGCTAATGTTTCTAGTGCTTCTTTGGTCTCAGTTTTCGCCACGGTAATGCTACCACGAAGCTTACCATTCACCTGAATTACATATTCTACGCTATCTTGTACCATTGCCGATTGATCTGCCATGGGCCAGCTAACTTCTAAAATATGGCTAGCAGGACAAAGCTCGGCCCACATTGCCTGGCAAATGTGCGGCACGATAGGCGACAGTAATAGTGCGACATTTTGTAGCACTTCTTGGCGTACTTGGCGCGTGGCAATATCAGTGCCTTCTATTTTAGTCAGGGCATTCATTAACTCCATCACTGATGAAATTGCGGTATTGAAACTGTGGCGACGGGCATAATCATCAGCCACTTTTTCTATGGTTAAATGTAACTGTAAACGAATGCTTTTAAGTTCTGCGCTTAACTCTGCTGAAGAATTTTCAGTAGAATCTGCCATTTTGTAAGCGGCAATTTCACCAATGTTAATGTGGTCATAAACGGCCTTCCAAAGTCTGCGTAGAAAGCGATTTGCCCCTTCTACACCGCTATCAGCCCATTCTAAACTTTGTTCAGGCGGCGCGGCAAACATCATAAATAGCCGAGCGGTATCTGCGCCGTAGTTATCAATTAACTCTTGTGGGTCAACCGTGTTGCCTTTAGATTTACTCATTTTAGTGCCATCTTTTAGCACCATGCCTTGCGTGAGCAAGTTGATAAATGGCTCATCATTTTTAATTAAACCGACATCACGCATCAGTTTATTAAAAAAACGTGCATATAGTAAATGCAAAATCGCATGCTCAATGCCGCCGACATATTGGTCAACTGGCAGCCAATAATTAGCGCGCTCATCAACCATTGCTGTGTGGCTATCAAAACTGGCGTAGCGGGCAAAATACCAAGAAGATTCAAAAAACGTATCTAAAGTATCGGTTTCACGCGTGGCTTTGCCGCCGCAAGTTGGGCAAGTAGTTTCGTAAAAGCTAGCATCTTTTTTAATGGGCGAACCTACCCCGTCCATGATGACATCTTCTGGCAATACCACTGGTAATTGCTCAACTGGCACCGGCACTTCGCCACAACATGCACAATGCACAATCGGAATTGGGCAACCCCAATAGCGCTGGCGTGAAATGCCCCAATCGCGTAAACGATATTGCGTACGTTTTTTGCCTAGATTATCTGCGCTTAAAGCTGCTGAAATAGCATCTGAAGCTTGCTCAAAATTCAAGCCATCAAAGGTGCTGGAATTAAACAAAATACCATGATCAGTCATTGGCAAAGTGTCATCGTCAGTTTTTTGAATGACCGCTTTAATCGCCAAGCCATATTTATTGGCAAACTCAAAATCTCTGTCGTCATGCGCAGGCACGGCCATTACTGCGCCTTCGCCATAACTAGCCAATACGTAATTAGCGACCCAAACGGGTAATTTTTCGCCATTTAATGGATGAGTGACAAATAAACCAGTCGCCATGCCTTTTTTCTCAGCCGTTGCAACATCAGCTTCTGCTACGCTGCCGCGTTTGCATTCAGCGATAAAGTCAGCCAATGCTGGATTATTTTGCGCCGCTTGCGTGGCCAATACATGTTCTGCCGCTACAGCTACGTAAGTCGCGCCCATTAATGTATCCGGCCGTGTGGTATAAACTTTTAAGTTGCCAGTTTGGCCGACAATCGGAAACTCAACTTCGCAACCAAAGCTTTTGCCTATCCAGTTACGTTGCATGGTTTTTACTTGTTCAGGCCAGCCGTCTAGCGTATCTAAATCATTCAGCAATTCTTCGGCATACGCGGTAATTTTCATAAAATACTGCGGAATTTCACGCTTTTCTACCAGCGCGCCACTGCGCCAACCGCGACCATCAATTACTTGCTCATTTGCCAGTACAGTACCGTCAACAGGGTCCCAATTCACTGTAGACGTTTTTTTGTAGATTAGACCTTTTTTGAAAAGCTCAGTAAATAGCCACTGTTCCCATTTGTAGTATTCTGGCTTACAAGTGGCAATTTCACGGTTCCAATCTACGCCTAAACCTAATTGCTTAAGCTGCGTTTTCATGTGCTCTATGTTTTCATAAGTCCACTTAGCAGGCGCGGTTTCATGCTTAATCGCTGCATTTTCAGCTGGCAAGCCAAACGCATCCCAACCCATAGGCTGCATAACATTGAAGCCTTTCATTTTATGAAAGCGGCTCAATACGTCACCAATAGTGTAATTGCGTACATGGCCCATGTGTAGGCGACCAGATGGATACGGAAACATGGATAAACAATAGTATTTTGGTTTATCGGAAGTTTCAGAGGCGGCAAATGACTGGTTGGCTTCCCAATAAGCTTGGGCGGATTGTTCGATGTCTTTGAAAGGGTACTGCTGTTGCATGGCTAGGTATTCTTTAATATAAATTCAATATCAAAATTATACCTTGAAGCGCTTGATTTTGCTGGATTATGACTAGACTGAAGCGTGTAACGATGAACTTGTGATGCAGGACTTATCTATACAATTTGAGCTCGGGTCTAACAGTGGGCAAATAAACCTAATTTGCCCACCAAACTATGCTTAGTTATTTCAAAGCCGCAAAAATATTAGCCTTAATCGTCTCAAGCTCGCCTAAGCCGTTTATTTTTACATGTTTTGGCGCACCAACTGCACCGCTTTTTGCCCAGCTGCCGTAATATTCAACTAGCGGTTCTGTTTGGTCGTGGTATTCAACTAAGCGCTTGTTGACTACATCTGGTGCTTCATCAGCGCGCTGTACTAGGTCTTCGCCTGTGATATCGTCTTTGCCTGCTACTTTTGGCGGATTAAATTTTACGTGGTAGGTGCGGCCGCTGGCTGGGTGGCTGCGGCGACCTGTCATACGTTCCATAATCGCGCTGTCAGGCACGTCGATTTCTACTACGTAATCAATGGTTACGCCGCCGTTTTTCATGGCTTCAGCTTGTGTAATAGTGCGTGGAAAGCCATCAAATAAAAAGCCGTTGGCACAATCGGCTTCTTTAATACGCTCATTTACCATGCCAATAATCACTGCATCCGGCACTAAACCGCCGCTATCCATAAAGCTTTTTGCTTCTAGGCCTAGTGGTGTGCCTGCTTTAACTGCGGCACGTAACATGTCACCGGTTGATATTTGCGGAATATTGAAGTGTTGTTTAATAAAGGTGGCTTGTGTACCTTTGCCTGCGCCAGGAGCGCCTAAAAGAATGATACGCAT
>CAIYLB010000127.1 GCA_903926935.1 uncultured Pseudomonadota bacterium | reverse complement strand
CGGTTGCCGTTTAGTGACAAGGTTAAGCATAATTAATAGACCTCTACAGCGATACTAGCAATAATTTTTAGCACCCAGCTTTAACACCAAGCTTGCGCAAAATATTCTCCATTAGGCACCAATTGGTCAAGCCACTTTGAAATAGGTTAAGTCCAATAAATGTGGTAAATAATAACCAATAATTACTCACAAAAAGTGGGCTTTCTGACACGCCTAGTGCTAGTGATAATAAAATCAATAAGCCGGCAAATATGCGTACAAGTTTCCATGAAGTCATTATATTTCTCCTAAAAATTTCAAATGATTGCGCTTAATTAAACTTATGTTTATAAGCCACAAAATACAGTAAAGGAATGACAATTAGCGTCAGTAAGGTTGATACAAAAATACCAAATATCAAGGAAATCGCTAAGCCATTAAAAATGGGGTCATCCAAAATAAAAAATGCACCCAACATGGCAGATAAGCCAGTCAACACAATCGGTTGCGCACGGGTAATGGCCGAGTTAATCACGGCTTCTTTAAATGGCTTGCCTGACGCGACTTCTAGATTAATAAAGTCAACCAACAGAATCGAATTTCTAACGATAATACCGGCCAGGGCAATCATGCCTATCATAGAGGTGGCGGTATATTGCGCACCAAGTAGCGCATGACCAGGCATGACGCCGATTATGGTTAACGGAATAGGCGCCATGATGATAAGAGGCGTTAAATATGAGCCGAACTGCGCTACAACCAGCAAGTAGATCAGTATCAGGCCAACCGCATAGGCGGCGCCCATGTCACGGAATGTTTCATAAGTTACTTGCCATTCGCCGTCCCATTTAATCGCATAGCCGCGTTGGTTGTCTTCTGGCTGCTGAATGAAAAACTCACCTAAATGCCCTCCACCCGGCGCGGCAATTTTGCCAACTGCAGCGCGCATACTGAACATGCCATAAAGCGGACTATCTAGCTTACCGGCCATATCACCCAGTACATAATTCACTGGTAATAAATCTTTGTGAAAAATGGGTTGCTCGCGCAAAGTATCTTCAATGCTCACCAATTCACGTATAGGCACTAATTTTCCGCTGACAGTTGCAACAGATAATTTCAGCAAATCTTCAATATCACCTTGTGCTGATACCGGTAAGCGTAAGCGTGTACCCGCTGGATATTTGCTGGCATCGTGTAAATAAGTGACATCTTCACCGGCTAAGCCAGTCCTTAATGTACTAACGATGACGGCTTGCGAAACGCCTAATAAGGACGCTTTTTTCTTATCTACAATTAACTCGATTTTTCTAGCATCGGCAATGCCGCTATCATCAGTATCAACAATACCTTCAGTTGCATCAAATACCTGCTTAACCTGCCTTGCTAGTTTTAGGCGCTCACCATCGTCTGGACCATAGACTTCTGCGACTAATGGCGAGATTACTGGTGGCCCTGGAGGAACTTCTACAACCTTGACTTTCGCGCCCATGTCACGGGCAATTTTCTGTAACTCAGGTCTTACTCGACTAGCAATGGCGTGACTCTTTTCACTACGCTGGTGCTTATCAAGCAAATTAACTTGAATGTCAGCCACTTCACCACCGCTACGCAAGTAATACTGGCGTACTAAGCCATTAAAATTGATAGGCGCGGCAAGGCCAACATAAGCCTGATAATTAGTAACTTCTGGCACATTTGTAAGATAAGCGGTCATGGCGTGCAACACGCTCGCCGTTTTTTCTGGAGGCGTGCCAGATGGCATATCGACTATAACTTGAAACTCAGACTTATTATCAAATGGCAGCATTTTCAATACCACCAATTTTGCTATCGGCAATGCTAGCGAAATCAATATCAACACCACTACACCCAAGCCTAATTTACGTCTATTTTTTTTGCCATTTAGATCACATAAAAATGGATTAAATAGGCGGGTGAATACTGGAGCTATACGTTTAGTGAGTGCATCTTCATGGTGCGCATGGCGCAACCAAAGGCGAGATAGCCAAGGCGTAATAATAAAAGCAACCGCCAATGAAATGAGCATGCCCATACTGGCATTAATAGGAATTGGGCTCATATATGGCCCCATTAAACCGCTGACAAAAGCCATCGGCAATAATGCGGCGATCACCGCCAGTGTAGCTAAAATAGTCGGGCCACCAACTTCATCCACCGCTGTCGGAATAATATCCGTAAGACTGGCGGTTGGCTTTAGTTTCATATGACGATGAATGTTTTCGACCACCACAATGGCATCATCGACCAGAATGCCTATAGAGAAAATTAGCGCAAATAATGAAACTCGATTTAGCGTAAAGCCCCAAGCCCATGAGGCAAATAAAGTTGCCATTAACGTTAAAACAACTGCGGTGCCTACGATGGCGGCCTCGCGTTTACCTAGTGCAACAAACACTAACAAAACTACTGCAGAAGTGGCAAATATCAATTTTTGTATAAGTTTTTTGGCTTTATCGTTAGCGGTTTCACCATAGTTTCTGGTTATTTTTACTTCGATATTAGCTGGAATCAGCACGTTTTTTAAGCTGTCGATCTGTTTGATAACCGCATCAGCTACTGCCACTGCATTTTGTCCGGGCTTCTTAGTAACGCTAATATTAACCGCTGGATATTCGTGCGTATTATTAGTATCAGTATCTTTTGTAATAGCGTCTTTAGCAGCATTATGGCTGCCTTCGCCGTACCAAACGTAACGCTCTGCTGGTGGTGGGCCATCACTAATTTCAGCGACTTCACTTAAATACACTGGGCGCCCAGCGTGTAAACCAACCACTAAATCAGCAATATCTTTTGCATCAGTGAAATATCGGCCGACTTCAACCGCTATCGATTGATTGCCGTTAATGACTTCGCCCAAAGGTGCTCCAAGATTCGCTGATTGCAACGCATGTCGCATATCTGCAATCGTGATATTAGCCGCAGCCATACGTACAGGATCAATATCAATATTAACCGCACGCCCCGGGCCACCCAGCGTAACAACCTCACGCGTACCCTTTACATGTTTAATTTCAGCCTCTAGCGCATGCGCTACGCGTTCAATCTCATATGCACCTTGCTCATTATTTTTACTGTACAAGGTGGCGGTTAAAATTGGGACATCATCAATCCCTTTGGGTTTGATGATAGGCTCGCCTACGCCCAAGTTTTTTGGTAACCAATCCTGATTAGATTGTATGGTGTTGTAAAGTCGCACTAAAGCTTCAGTACGAGGTACGCCGACCTGAAACTGCACAGTAATGACCGCCATGCCAGGGCGCGAAACCGAAGTCACATGTTCAATATCGGCAATTTGCGATAACACTTGTTCGGCAGGCACCGCTACCATCTGCTCGACATTTTTGGCAGATGCGCCAGGAAACGGAATCATCACGTTTGCCATCGTCACATTAATCTGCGGCTCTTCTTCACGTGGCGTCACCAATACGGCAAAAAGACCAAGTAATAATGCGACCAGCGCAATTAAAGGTGTAATTTGTGCCGATTGAAAATAGCTGGCGATGCGCCCAGAAACGCCTAATTTCGGCTTGACTGATTGTTCTTGATTATTATTGAGCATTAAAGACATCTCTACTTAAAGTTTGCGGCAGCAATTGGATCTAGCGCAACTATTTCACCGGCCAGCAACCCAGCAAATACTTCTATATTATCGCCAACTTTTCGGCCCAGCCGGACTTGTCTTAAATGTGGATTGCCCTGCTTATCCACGACATATACCGCCATCAACTCGCTACGCTTAATAACCGCTTTAGCTGGAATGTAAATTTGTGACTGTCCTTTCAGCCCTTCAACTGGCAACATCGCCCGTGCAAACATCCCTGGTGCAACGCTAGTTAATTTCAGAGGAAGTGTTAATCGCAGCATGACCATATTACTGATTGGGTCTGCTGTTGGAAAGAGCGTAATCTGCGTACTCATTAAGCTACGCTCATTTTCTTTTGCGGCTGGAATCAGCACTTTAATAGCAGCATCATGCTTCAAATAAGCAATTTTACTTTGCGGTACATTGACCACTAATCTATATCCATTAGGCTCATATATTGCGAATAGCGGCTTGCCTGGCATGGCCATATCACCCATCTCAGCCATTACTTCAGCAATAATCCCTGCGTAAGGCGCGTTAATGGTATGCAAACCGGTTTGCACGCCAGCCATGCCAGTTTGTGCAAGTTGCGCTTTAGCTTGCGCCTCGGCTGTTTTGAAATCAGACTCAGAGCGCTCTAATGCCGCTTGGCTAATATATTGTTTTTCAAACAAGCGATGCTTACGCTCATATTCACTGCGCGCGGCAGATAACTGAGCCTGGGCTGCGGCTACTTGCGCTTGATTGGTTAGGGCTTGTTGGTTTGCCATGCGAGTATCAATGCGTGCCAATAATTGACCCGCTTTAACGTGATCACCCACTTTTACCGATAAAAGAGTAATACTGCCAGAAACCTGCGGCGCGATAACGCTACCCTTAATCGCCTCCACCACACCTTCTGCGGTAAACACTTGGTCATCATTCGATTGCGTTACCGGTGCCGTAGATAAGCCAGCTGCACTAGCTATATTAGACAACCCTATTAATAATGCGAATACCCATTTGCGTGATGTGATCAAGCTAGTTTCCTTTTGGTCATGGTGATGACGTAAAAAAATAATTATAGAAGCATAATATTACCGTATAGTTATATAGTCAATATTTAAATTTTGTGTATAATTATTCTATGATTAGCCCATGTACGGAAAAATTTAATGAGTAAACTTGATGACAGAGCACTTGAATATGTAGCCAAATACTTTAAAGCGCTAGCTGAGCCTATGCGCCTTAAAGTGCTAAATGCACTTCAGGATGGTGAGAAAAACGTCAGTCAATTAACAGAAATATCTGGTGGCACACAGGCAAATGTGTCAAAACATTTATCCATGTTGGCTCAGCATGGACTGGTGAAAAGAGAATCACGTGGCACGAACGTCTATTACAGCATTGCTGATCAAAGTGTTTATGAGCTATGTGACTTGGTATGCGGGCAAATTGGCAACAGAATGAGCTTGGAAGCTGACATCAAAAAAATGTTTACCGTTTAAAGCCAGCAATAATGCTTACCGGGCAATACCGGCAGTTATTTCGCCTCACGGTTTTTTTAAGTTGTTTAGGCGCGTGCGAGTCATTATTATTCACCGAAACTACGCTATTTACTGTAAAATTTTATCCGCTTAGGTAATTATATTATTTCAATAAATTACTAAAAACAGATGATGAAACAAGAGCCTGCCGATAACAGGCTTTTTTATTGACTAGAATCTATCGTAAAACTTACAAAATTAATGACAATCGAAAAAATAATCGACACAAAAGTTGACGTGCTATTAGTAGGCAGTGGCGTAATGAGCGCTACGCTAGCTTCACTATTATCTGAATTAGACAGTTCATTAAATATGATGATGGTAGAACGTTTACCTATGATTGCGGCGGAAAGCACCGACGCTTGGAACAACGCTGGCACAGGCCATGCCGGCTATTGTGAACTGAATTACACCCCAGAAAATGCCGATGGTAGCATTGAGATTAATCGCGCTTTGGCGATTAACGCATCGTTTGAAACGTCACTACAATTTTGGTCCTATTTGGTGGAACAAAAGATACTGCCTTCACCAAAAAGCTTTATTAATGCCACGCCGCATTTAAGTTTTGTTTGGGGTGAAGCCGACGTTGAATTTTTGCGCAAACGCTACGCTTTACTCAAAAAACATCATATGTTTAAAGACATGGAATTCAGCGATGATGTTGCCACGTTAAAAAAATGGATGCCACTCATCATGCAAAACCGTGATGAATCACAGGCTGTAGCAGCCACCCGCATTAGCTATGGCAGCGATGTCGACTTTGGCTCATTAACGCGTCATTTCGTCGCGTATTTACAAACTAAACATAATTTCAATCTCGCGCTAAATACTGAAGTCAAAAGTTTAAAACAGCTCAGTAACGGCAGATGGCTAGTCCGCATAAAAGACTTAATTAGTAAAAAGTTAAGGACTATCGATGCTGGTTTTATCTTCTTAGGTGCTGGTGGTGGCGCGCTTAAATTATTACAAAAATCGGGTATTCCTGAAAGCCACGGCTATGGCGGATTCCCTGTGAGCGGCCAATGGCTTGTATGCAACAACCCTGACGTGACCCAGCATCACGATAGCAAAGTATATGGTAAAGCCGCATTAGGCGCGCCACCTATGTCTGTGCCGCATTTAGACACACGTATTATTAACGGTAAACCTGCCCTACTTTTTGGTCCATATGCGGGTTTTACTACCAAGTTTTTAAAAGAAGGTTCTTTCCTAGATTTAATTAAATCAGTGAAAACCAGCAATATCAAACCGATGCTAAAAGTTGGCCGTCACAATTCAGATTTAACCCGTTATTTGATAGGCGAAGCGCTGCAAACACATAAGTCGCGTGTGGCGACATTGCAGCAATTTTACCCACAAGCTAGCAAAGCTGATTGGCATTTAGAAAATGCTGGAAAACGCGTACAAATCATAAAAAAATGTGATGTAAAAGGTGGCAAGCTAGAGTTTGGCACTGAAATTGTTGCCTCGCAAGATGGCACAATCGCTACATTATTAGGCGCATCACCGGGCGCATCAGTGGCCGTGCAAGCCATGCTAGACGTGCTTGAGCGCTGTTTTTCTACGCAGTTAAAAAGCGCTGAATGGCAAACTAAAATGAAAGCCATCGTGCCGAGTTACGGCCAATCGCTGATTGAAGATGCTGATTTACTAAAAAAAGTCCGTGATTACAATCTAAAAACTTTAAATCTGGTATAAATTTACAATGTCTTAGCGAGGCTAATTCGCTCCGACGATTGTATAAAAACCATCAGTTCTTAGCAGAAATTTTTAATATTAAGATGCCGCCAACAAGCTACGCTGACGTCTTACTTCATACAAACAAATACCGCTCGCCACGCTCACATTTAAGCTTTCTACAGAGCCAAACATCGGAATAGTGACCAAGGCATCGCAAGTTTCTGCGGTTAAACGACGAATACCATCACCTTCAGCTCCCAATACAATAGCGATTGGGCCATCCAGCTTAATATTTAGCAAATTACTTGGCGCATCCATGGTAGTGCCCACCACAAAAACGCCCGCCTCTTTAAGTTCGCGTATGGTTCTGGCTAAGTTTGTTACGGCAATAAACGGTACTGTTTCAGCTGCTCCACTGGCAACTTTACGCACGGTTGCGTTCAATCCAACAGCTCTATCTTTAGGGGCAATAACGGCATGTACACCCATGGCATCAGCCACACGCAAGCAAGCTCCTAGGTTATGCGGATCTTCGACACCATCTAAAATTAAGAAAAATGGCGGTTCAGTTAAATCAGATTCCAAAATATCATGAATATCTTTATACGGAATTGGCGTATCGACCACGCGGGCAATTACACCTTGATGACGGCCATTCATGCCAGCAATACCATCTAATCGCGCACGATCCACCTCCATGGTGCGTACGCCGGCGACTTCAGCCATTTTTAGCAAATCTTTCATACGCGCATCTAAGCGATCGCGGTCGATTAAAATCTCTTGTACACTTGCGCCGTGCTGGCGTAAACGGCTTAATACTGCATGAAAGCCAAATAAAATACGGGCATCGCTCATTTCGTTACCTTAAATTAATATTTCGATTACTAACGTTTAGTTGTTTTTTTGTGACTTTTCTTTGATTTGGTCGGTTTTGGTCCATTGTTAAAGGCCGGCTTACCTGCGCTTTGATCCGCAGGTTTACTGCCAAACCTAGGCTTTCCATCACTGGCTTTAGTTCCAGCTCTTGATTTTTCCGCGGAGCCCGCTTTACCAGAAGAGCTAGGTTTACCAGACGAACCAGCTTTGCCATAAGAATCAGGCTTACTAGAGGAACCAGACTTATTAGAAGATGCAGGCTTCGCGCCAAACCTACCATCAAATTTAACGCTGGATTTTACAGGTTTTTTATCACCCGCACGTAGTTTAATTGTGGTGCTCTCATTATCAGAAATAACATTAGATTCACTATCTACAACTATGTTTTTATTCACTAAAGTAAAATCAATCTTAGTGGTTTCTAAATCTACACGCACCACCTTAATAGTCAATCTATCGCCTAAACGATAACGCACTCCGGTGCGCTCACCGGCCATTTCGTGATGGGCTTTATCGTAATGAAAGTAATCATTACCTAGTTCGGTCACGTGTAATAAGCCTTCTACGTAAACGCCATCTAAAGCTACAAACAAGCCAAAACTTGTTACGCCAGCCACAGTACCTTCAAACACATCACCAATTTTATCTTGCATGTAAAAGCATTTCAGCCAATTGGTCACGTCGCGCGTCGCATCATCGGCACGGCGCTCAGTCATTGAGCAATGAATGCCTAGCTCAGCCCAATCGCCAGCTTTATATTTATCACCGTTGATAACTGCTTTAATAGCACGATGAATTAACAAATCTGGATAACGACGAATTGGCGAAGTAAAGTGCGCATATGCCTCATACGCCAAGCCAAAATGGCCGACATTATCTGGGCTGTAAACCGCTTGCTGCATAGAGCGTAGCAACACCGTTTGT
>CAIYLB010000126.1 GCA_903926935.1 uncultured Pseudomonadota bacterium | reverse complement strand
CTAAAATGCCGTGCAATTTGTGGAAGTCGCTCAGTCGCCTCTTGTCGATCAATCGTTCCATCGCCATCATTATCCGCATCAAAAAAACGAATTTTTATGCTTTCTTGCATAGCGCGGCGGCGCTCTTCAATTAACTCATGGTCATGATCAATTGATTTAGCATAATCATCTAAAGCTTTACGTAATTTTTGACGATTTTCTGGGCTAAAATTTAGCTCTAGCGTCTGCTGCATACCATCATTGCCAGCATCAGCCTCCGCTATCAATTTATAGGAGTTTTGAGCTTTAAATATTGTATTTTTATCACCAGCCGCCGCATTGTAAGATACACCAAGACCTAAACAAAAGACTAGGAGTGTGCACTTGTATATCGGGCTATTTTTAGGTGAAATTGAATTCAATGCATCAACTTTATAAAGGTTGGTTGTCTAAATTAAGGACTCTTAGCATGAAGTAAGATTGTTAATTGAATGTTTCATTTGACAGTAAAATTGTAAGTAATTGTAATATGTTCGTTTATTTATGCCTATGACGCACAGAAATTACTTTAGTTTCATGCTTAGTATTTAACTTTTTTATCAATTTAGACTACACTTCATAGCATATAAAATATAGGTTAAATTAAATTGAATATAACTTCTCTATTAGTCAATTACTCCGTTAATTAATTATTAAGTAAATTATCATACAGAAAGTTAATTCGCATATAAGAACTTCAATTAATCAAACTATATTCAATAAATTTCAAAAGCGGACTCAAGTTAAATCATGATAAATCAAACAAAAAAAATATTAGTCGTTGATGATGACATTCGTTTACGTGAGCTATTACAGCGCTACCTAACCGAGCAGGGATTTAGTGTTAAGTCGGTATCAGACGCCAGAGAGATGGATGCCATCCTTGCGTCTGAGCCTTTTGATGTGATGGTGTTAGATTTAATGTTGCCAGGCGAAGATGGTTTATCCATTTGCCGCAGAATTCGTGGCGTAGGTACTATGTTGCCGATAATCATGCTAACCGCTCGCGGTGATGAGGTAGATAGAATTATTGGCTTGGAAATGGGTGCAGACGATTACCTGCCCAAGCCTTTTAACCCACGCGAATTGTTAGCACGAATCAATGCTGTCTTACGCAGGCACGAACGTTTACAACCGAGCGCACCGAGCATTAATAGTGATAGCGTTACTATAGGTGAGTTTGTGTTTAACCCCTCTACGCGCTCGCTCACTAAAGATGGTATGGCGATTACCATTACTAGTGGTGAATTTGCTTTGCTTAAAGTATTTATTGATCATCCACGCCAGCCATTGTCACGCGACAGACTAATGCAACTTGCGCGTGGTCGTGAATTAGATGTATTCGATCGTAGCATTGATGTACAAGTGTCACGTTTACGCAAACTCATTGAACCAGATGCATCACATCCACGTTATTTACAAACCATGTGGGGCTTTGGTTATGTGTTTATTCCAGATGGTGAAGTTGATTAATAAGTCTGGTGTTCTATTATTCATAGATGCTGCACTGCTAAGCCTATTTTAGTAATTTAAGCACCTCACTCAATTTATTGAATATGACTCAAATAGCCAAATATACGCTTTATAGCTCAGATGTACTTTAGTAGCTCAAATCCGCCTTATATCAATTTTTCTTTATAAAAGATAAGCCACCACTTGAAACTACGCCTTTTACCTAAAACACTACTCGCCAGAGGAATGCTACTGGTTGCAGTATTACTGGCAGTTGGTCAGTTTGCATCCCTACAGATTTTTGAGTATTTTGAACGCGAACCACGCGCAGAAGCTACCGCCTTGCAAGCAGTAACCGTGGTGAACTATACGCGCGCTTCGCTTATTGCCTCGCAAGATAACCTTAGGCTAGCATTGCTCTCAGAAATTACTGGCAAAGAAGGTGTGCGAATTTACTACGCAGACTTTATGGAAGAAATTGAGCCATTGCCAGCGGATCCATTTATCCGCATGGTCGCTGAAAAAATTCGTCAACGCCTAGGCGATGAGACCATCATTACTGTTAACCACTATGGCGTACAAGGTCTGTGGGTAAGTTTTAATATTGGCCAAGATGACTTTTGGGTAGTCATTCCACGCATGCACGTAGAACGACCATTCCCATGGCAGTGGCTAGGTTGGGGAGCGCTAGTTTTACTTCTATCACTGGCTGGCGGCTATGTTATTGCCGCTCGTATTAACCGCCCTCTTCGCTTATTAATGAATGCAGCTGATAGATTGCGTAATGGCGAACACCCAGAAAAACTGCCTGAAGGTAGCTTTGCCGAACTACGCGAAGTAAACAACACTTTTAACAAAATGGCCGATTCACTGGCAGAGTTAGATGCAGAACGTACCTTGATTTTAGCTGGCGTATCGCATGATATTCGAACGCCATTAGCAAGACTGCGCCTAGCTGTAGAAATGCTGCCAGATGATGGTGGTGTTAGTTTAAAAAATGGCATGATTGAAGATATTGGCGATATGAACAATATTATTAATCAGTTTTTAGATTTTGTGCGTGGGGTAGAAGGCGAGCCTACGCAAATGATAGATATTAATACGCTACTACAAGCGATGCATGACAGACAAACTCGCGCTGGGCGTGACTTAGTAGTGCAATTAGCACCCACTTATTTTATTTCCATTAGGCCCCTGGCAATGCAACGCTTATTAGACAACTTGGTCGGTAACGCTTATGCCTATGGCCGTGGAGAAGTCCGGGTGGCCAGTAAAATCATGGCGGATCACATTATGATTAGTGTGTTTGATAATGGCCCAGGTATACCAGAAACGCATGTTGAAAAGTTATTGCGCCCATTTGAGCGTTTAGATACCGCGCGTAGCAATGCCGGTGGTAGCGGTTTGGGTTTAGCAATTGCGGAACGCATTGCCAAACTACACGGCGGAAAATTAGAACTAATCAACCGACCAGAGGGTGGATTAGAAGCGCGATTAAGCTTACCAATTAAAAATTAACTGAAATACTGATTGAGAGATTTTCACGAAACAAAAATCAAATAAAAAACATTAAAAAGCAGTCATCCCAACGAAAGTCGGGGCCAATCAAAGTCAGCGAGCTTGTTAGCTTGTCCAGTGTCGATGATATTTGGCAAGAACGTCACTGGATTCCGACTTTTGTCGGAATGACGAGGTGAATTGTTCGCTTGTAAGGAGAGAGATTCCCCTATATGAAGTTATAAATCGCTAAACCTTAATTCTCGGCTTCAAGCTTAACTTTGGCAGCGTTATTAACGCTAGGCTCAAACCAGTTTAATTTTTCACGTAACTTCACCACTTCGCCAATAATAGTCAAACATGGTGGTTTCATGCCGGCCTCAGCTACTTTCTCAGCCAAATCTAATAAGGTTGCAGTCACCACCCGTTGGCGCTGCGTAGTGCCTTGCTGAATGACAGCACACGGCATATCTGCCGGAACTCCATGTGCAATTAATTGCCGGCAAATTTCCGCCAAACCTACCAAGCCCATGTAAATAACCACTGTTTGGCGTGGGCGGGACATAGCCACCCAATCTAAATCTATGGTGCCATTTTTAAGATGACCCGTGATAAACAAACAGGCTTGCGCATAATCTCGATGTGTTAAAGGAATACCAGCGTAGCTAGAAACACCGTTTGCGGCAGTAATGCCAGGCACTACCTGAAACGGCACACCATGATCCATCAGCGTTTCAATTTCCTCACCTCCGCGACCAAAAATAAATGGATCGCCACCTTTTAAGCGCAATACCCGTTTACCTTGCAAGGCTAGTTTAGCTAATAAATCGTTAATTTCTTCTTGCGGTAAAGTATGTTGGTCGCGTGATTTACCCACATAAATTAATTCAGCATCGCGGCGCACCAACTCCATCACTTCAGGGCTTACCAACTTATCGTACACGCAAACATCGCATTGCTGCATTAAGCGTAACGCTCTAAAGGTTAATAAATCCGGGTCGCCTGGACCACCGCCCACTAAATACACTTCACCGTGATGGCTAGCTTCAGCGTTGTCTGACAATAATGCATCTAGCGATTGTCGAGCAGCGGCTTCTTGTCCGGATAAAATACGTTCAACAATAGGCCCTTGCAGCACCCCTTCCCAGAAAATACGACGCTGTTGAGTAGTGGCAAATTTTGTTTTCACTTTATCTCTAAATTCACCCGCAATACCGGCAATTTTTCCATAACCGGCTGGCAACATGGTTTCAATTTTTGTGCGAATATAACGCGCCAGCACCGGTGCATTACCTTCGCTAGAAATCGCAATCACGATAGGAGATCGCTCCACAATAGATGCCATGGTAAAAGTGCATAAGGCTGGAGAGTCGACCACATTCACCGGTATATTTTGCGCTTTAGCGGCGATTGAAACAGCAATATTGACAGCTTCAATATCGGTCGCGGCAATGACCAAACATGCGCCTGTAAGTTGGCTGGCATCAAAATTAGCGTTGACATAAGTTATTTTTTTTGCATCGTCCAATGATT
>CAIYLB010000125.1 GCA_903926935.1 uncultured Pseudomonadota bacterium | reverse complement strand
TTTACGCTTATCGTGACTTAAAACAGCTAAAAAATCATCAAAATCGCTAAAACCTTCATTCTCCCATCTGAATTGCACACCGTGGCGCTGCATCCAGCCATCTTGCAATAAGGCCGCTGCAGAGTCATCATCCGGGAAAATCACATGCACTGACGATAGCTTATGTTTAAGCATGGTTTCGCCTAAAGCGGCTATCATTAAAGCTTGAATTTCAATATTTTTGGCAAGTAATCTTGGACTAGTTATAGGCGTAAACGGTATAGCCGCCAATAATTTTGGGTAGTAATTGAGGCCACTCCGCTGATAAGCATCAGCCCAAGCCCAGTCAAACACGTACTCACCGTAAGAATGACTTTTTAAATACAGCGGAATAGCGCCAACAAGCTCACCATCATCATGCACTAGCATTGGGTACGGTTGCCACCCAGTTCCTTTGCCGACAGAATTCGAAGTTTCGAGCGCACTTAAAAAAGCATGACTTAACAACGGCATATCACCAACTAAAGCATCCCACTGATTCGCATCAACCTGCCCAATACTGTCGATAATTTCTAGGATCAAACTCATAATATTGAGACTCTAAATGTAAGGTTGTATTAGCAGCATAAGTTGAACTGAAACAGTATAGCCGCTTCTTAGGCATATGCATGCCGCATTGCTCTGCTTGCAATATCTGATCATGTCTAAACATATAAGTTTTGTTTGAGCCTATTTTATATAGGTAGACACAATGAAATGCTGATAACCTAAATAAACAAAACATACAACTCAGCGCGTGATTAGGCATTGCTTAAAAAAGCGATTGTTGTATGATTAATCCAATGAAGCGCCATATTCACTGAGATTAATTTGCACAACACACTACGCATCGCAACATTCAATATTCATAAAGGCGTTACACATTTTAACGCGCGCTTTGCCTTGCACCATCAAAGGGACATGCTCAGAAAATTACAGTCGGACATAGTTTTTCTGCAAGAAGTACGTGAGGAACACGCACAGCATAGCCAACGCTTCAAAGCTTGGCCAGTATTCGGTCAGGCAGAGTTTTTAGCAGATTCAGTCTGGCCAGACTTTGCCTATGGTAAAAATTCAGTATACCCAGCAGGGCATCATGGCAACGCCTTACTCTCTAAGTTTCCAATTATTAGTAGCACTAATCAAGACATTTCTGCACACACTTCTGAACAGCGCGGTATGCTGCATTGTGAAATCAAGGTTGAACATTGGGATACATCCCTACATGCAGTTTGCGTGCATCTGGGCTTGTTTGCAAAGTGGCGTAAACAGCAATTATTGAGTGTTGCTGAGTATATTGAGCAACACGTACCTGCCACTGCACCGCTGATTATTGCCGGAGATTTTAACGATTGGGGTGTGAGTAGCGGACGCGTTTTTGCTGAACGATTGAATCTGCATGAAGTGTTTGAGCATCATGCCGGCAAACACGCGAAAAGCTTCCCTTCGTGGCTACCAATGTTGCGACTCGATCGAATTTACATACGCGGCTTCCGAGTTAAGCATGTCGAAGTGCATTCCGGGCCTCAATTTATTAAAGTATCAGACCACGCAATTCTTACTGCAACATTAAACCGAATATGACGCACTTTGTCGGTGGAAATCAACTTAAACTATTGCGCAATGGAGCAGAATATTTTCCTGCACTTGAAGCCGCCATTGAATCGGCGCAGCATGAAATTCATCTACAAAGCTACATATTTGCAGTCGATGCGACCGGCATTCAGATTGGAAATTTACTTAAGAAAGCAGCACTTCGCGGCGTAATGGTCAACGTGTTGCTGGATGGATTTGGCTCCAAAGATTTACCACAATCATTTGTGAAGGAATTACAGCTCGCCAATGTGCAAGTCATGTTTTACCGACCAAAAATATCGCCGTGGACGCTCAAAAAGAATAGATTAAGGCGCTTACATCATAAAATGATTGTCATCGATCGTAAAATTGGCTTTATTGGTGGAATTAATATTATCGACGACTTTGATGTGCCAAATCGCATACCCAACAACGTACCTCCACGCATTGATTATGCGGTTCGGATAGAAGGTAATTTAGTCCCAACGATCGCATTAAACGTTGATAAGCTTTGGCGTCACACTTCATGGGCGCATTTACGCGCTTTAGATACAGATAACACAACACTCCCTAAAAATAAGTTAATACGTATCGATAAACTAAAACACAGTAATCATGGCACTAAAGCGGCATTGGTATTACGAGACAATATGCTTCATAGGCGTGATATTGAGCAGGCTTATTTAACCGCAATTGCGCAGGCACAATCAGAAATTATTATCGCAAACGCCTACTTTGTGCCGGGTAGAAGATTCAGACAGGCGTTATTGGATGCAGCCAAACGCGGTGTGAATGTAAAACTGCTACTGCAAGGTCGTATGGAGTATTTTCTAATGTTTGCCACTCATGCATTTTATAGCGATTTTCTGAAGAATGGCATTGAAATCTACGAATATCGTAAGAGCTTTATGCATAGTAAAGTGGCAGTCATTGATCAGCACTGGGCCACGGTAGGCTCTTCAAATATTGATCCATTCAGTCTGTTTTTAGCGAGAGAAGCCAATCTACTGATAAAAAATACTGAATTTGCAACAGAACTACGCACTGATGTTTTAGCATCTATTCAGGCAGGAGCGCATCAAATCTCACCACAGGAATGGTCGAGAGGAACTTTCGCAAAACGATTTTCCTCTTGGCTTGCATATGGATTGGTGCGCTGGTTTTTGGGTTTGATTGGCCATTCTAATGAGCAATAAAAGACCAGCTTTTAAGCAAACTGAAACAGTTCGTAAAGCGGGTATTTTAATAAAAAATTAAGCAAAATAGCTTAACTACTGTTATTGACCGGCTTACTTGTTGATAGGTTATATTGCTGGATTATTTGATAATTTTAATAGGTACATACAAAGTACTTTCAGCTCGCTGAACTAAAACAGCAATAGTTTTACCAGCGGCGACACTATTCACTTGCTTATTAAACTGCTCTAAGTTTTGTATTTCACTATTGTTTAAACCCAGTATCACATCACCACTGCGTATTCCAGCTTGCGCTGCAGCGCCCATGCTATTTATCACCAATAAGCCATTTTTTCCGTTAATCTTTTTCTTTTGTTGTGGCGTGAGTTCTTTAAGTATTAAACCAACTTTATTAGCTTCTGCTTTGGCAGCAGGCTTATTATTTTGCGCCACTTCAGCCGACTCAGAGGGCATTTCACCAATGGCTATACTCAGCGTTTTAGGGCTACCTTTACGCAAGATCTCCACAACGGCAACTTTTCCTGGCTTGCTTGCACCAACGGCTCTTGGCAAGTCGGCCGAAGTTATAATAGCTTGACCATCGAACCTAGTAATGACATCGCCAGCGTCTAAACCACCTTTATCTGCGGGACCATTTTTCTCTACACCTGCAACCAAAGCACCATTGGTGTTTTTCATGCCAAAAGACTCAGCAAGCTCTTTAGTCAACTCTTGTATGGCTATACCTAACCATCCGCGGGTTACTTTTCCGGATGATTTTAGTTGGTTAGAAACATCAATCGCAACATCGATCGGAATCGCAAATGACAGCCCCATTGAACCTCCACTACGGCTATAAATTTGCGAATTAATACCAACCACCTCACCAGCCAAATTAAACAAAGGTCCACCAGAATTACCTGGATTAATCGCGACATCAGTCTGAATAAACGGCACAAAATTCTCTTGTGGCAAGGCACGACCTTTGGCGCTTACAATACCTGCTGTCATGGTATTTTCCAAGCCAAACGGAGAGCCAATCGCAGCCACCCACTCGCCCACCTTAAGCTTATTTGGTTCACCCACAGTGACTTTAGGTAAGCCAGTTGCTTCAATTTTAACCAATGCAACATCAGTACGCTTATCAGCACCTATGATTTTCGCCTTAAACTCACGCTTATCAAATAATTTAACAATCACTTCATCAGCTTCACTCACCACATGAGCATTGGTTAATATATAACCGTCACTACTAATAATGAAACCTGAACCTAGTGACTGGGATTTATAGTCTGGCAGTGGATTGCCATTTTGTCCAGGAGATCCAGGCATTCCTGGCATATTTGGAATACCAAAGCGCTTAAAAAACTCCTGCAACTGCTCATCATCAGGCATGCCCGGCATAGCCATAGCAGTTGCATCTGTGTGTATATTTTGCGTCACACTGATATTGACCACTTCAGCGCCATGCTTCTCAGCAAGCTCAGTAAAATCAGGTAAGCTTTGAGCGTTTACATTTATATTAAATCCAGAAATTAAGCCCAAAGTAACAATGGCAATCCAGTTTTTCATCATCTATTGACCTCGTTTAGTTTGAAATTTATTAACATTGCTAGTCAAATCGTTTGCTTTTGTCATCTCGGCGTTATTCTCATGATCTTTTGTGTCGTCTGCAAGACGTAATATGACAGCGGAACATTTAGTGTTCAAGTGCTTACCTTTATGACTCATTAAATGTCTTTTCACCCACAAGAAACCCAAGACTAAGCCTGAAGCTGCACTCAAAATAACTAAAAATTCATTTTTGAGCAATGTATCAGCCAATACAGCGCCGATTAACATTACCAACAATGGCACCACATAAAGTAAAAATACAGAATTAAGCATGATGTGTTCATCGACACCTACCACTACGCTATCACCGACATTTGCATGAATAGGATTTTCAGCCTCGAATGCGTGACTTTTATGACCGAGTAGCTTACCCCAAATAGCGTTACCACAACCGCGCGTTTGGCCACATAAGCCACACGCTGTGCGCCGCTCTATTTCTAGCGTGGCACGACTATTAAGGCAGCGGGTAACAATTGCATATTCTTCTATCATGTCAATAACATACTTTTAAAATCATTATTCTAATCAATTATTTCTTAAAAACAACTGCATTTGCTACTTGCGCCACCGTAGCCTCGGGGACTTCACCAACGACAGTTATTTGATAGCTATTACTCACACTAGAGTAAAAGCTTGTACCGCCAACCGACTTATGGCCGGTTCGAGGTTTAATGCTTTTGCTAAGTGGCTCTATGAACAAAGATACCGAAGCTAAACCATCTGAAAATACCAAGTGCGTCACAGGTAGAGACTTACCATGCACCATGCGTATCATTTGATCAACCTTCCTAAACCCTGACGGCAGTCCCTTGAGAGACCAACCCACCGGCACGCCATTATCAGCAATAATGACCACTTCATCTTCCATCACATAGTTCTTCTTACTATCAATTTTAGGCTGGAACCAGTCTAAATCAACTGTATCCATTAAGCCCAACTGATTAAATACAATGCTTTCTATTATTTCATTACTACTATTCAACATGACAGACTTTAATAACAAGCCATATTGAACGTCTACCCAAAAACGATAACTGTATCTCAAGGAGTCTTTAGAATCTAAAAATAACATTTGTGCTGGACGTCCAGCCACACGGTCAGGTTCACCTAGGCGCAGTGAATAACTTTGTTTAATAAGATCCAAATTGGTTGGCAAGATAGCCGGGAACATATTTTGTCCATGTCGTTTTTCAATTACAACGTTTTCGTTCTTTGGATTAAATATGGTCAAATCACCCCCTTGGCTAAATACTTCTCGAGGGGTGTTATCTAGCACCACGTTGCGTGCAAATTCACCTTGACCATTAAACATGTGTGTAATTTGAATTGGCTTAGATTGTGTCCCTGCCTGATAATAAAAAATACCTTGGTAACTTAGTGCATGTGCTGCAACTGCGGCCTTTTGTAACACTTGCCACATGTCGTCATCAGCATTTGCTTGCGCACTTACACTAGCGAGCAATATAATTAACAGACCTGCGATAGCAAATAGTCCGGCAATCAATCGTTGACTTATGAACACCACTATTAATAACTCACGGTTTGAATATAGTAAGCGCTGGCCGAAGGTGCGGAAGCTTGGTGCGCATTGAGATATTCTGCAGGAATACCATCATCTGCAGCAGCATCTTTGTTGATATCGGCTTGTGCAACTTCCGTAGGTGCAAGCTCGTTACCACGGTTAGTCTCCTGATTTAACAGCATAAAGCCAATCACCATTACCGCAGCGAAAGAAGCGGCTATCGCCCATGAAGTTGGCAGTCTATTAGCATCCTTAACTTTTGCAACCTGATTTACTAGTGCGGCATTAGGTGACAACACCGTCGGTTCAATTTCAATTTTCTGCATTAAATTCTGTTTAAAGTGCTGACTTAGCACAGCGTTACCACGCATGGTATCGCCAATTAAATGATAGTGGCTCCACACCTGCGCAGCGTCCTTACTTTTCAACACTGCGCTAATTAAATGTGCCGCATCTTCCAGTGCAATCTCATCATCAAGTAAAGCTGATATTTGTTCGTTCATTACTAACTCCTAAATCTTATACTTTGTTACGTCATTGTTAATGAAAACACTTAATGCCAAGTTAACTACCAGCGCTTGTTATCGTGGGTATCTAGCAATGGTTTTAATTTGAGTGAAATAGTTTCACGCGCTCTAAAAATACGTGACCGCACCGTGCCTATCGGGCAGTTCATCATGGTAGCAATTTCTTCGTAACTAAAGCCCTCCAACTCTCGCAGCGTAATTGCAGTACGTAATTCTTCAGGCAAACTAGCAACCGTATCATTGACAGTTTGTGCAATTTCTTTGGTCATTAAGGCTGTTTCTGGGGTTTCCATGGTACGCAACTCGCCACCACTATCGAAATTTTCAGCATCTTCAAGCTCAATATCAGTACTTACCGTAGGTCTACGACCTAAAGAAACTAAGTGGTTTTTTGCGGTATTAATGCCAATACGATATAACCAAGTATAAAAAGCGCTATCGCCACGAAAATTAGGTAGCGCACGGTAAGCTTTAATAAATGATTCTTGAACCACATCCTCGATTTCGGTTTGATCCCGGATCATGCGCGACAATAAACGTCCTAGTTTACGTTGGTACTTATCAACTAGCATACCAAACGCGCGCTTGTCTCCTCCTTGCGCAAGAAGTACAAGCTCATGATCGATCTCTCTATTACCTGCTGCAGGAGTCTCGGCCACTCTGGTCAATGTCTCTGTAGGATTAATGTTAATATCAATTTTTTCACCACTATTTTTTCCATTAATCGAAGTATAACCTTGTGAGCAAGGTTGCATAAAACTTAATTGTGCAAGCTGTTGAATTTTACTGGTGTATATCATCAGTTTTTCCTAACCATCGTTATAAATTTACAATCTATTCATTTCAAAATTTGTCAACGCCACCGCATTCTTTCTATTGCGTTTTATCATGACAGATATACACTCTTAAAAGTTCATTGCAAACACGCGACGTAACGCCTTTTTCGGAAATTATAGTTAATTAAATATGCAGCAATTTGACGTTTTAATTATTGGCAGCGGCCTCGCGGGCCTATCTCTTGCATTACGCACCGCAACAGATAAAAAAGTATGTTTAGTTAGCAAGCGTAGCATTAATGACACAGCCAGCGATTGGGCGCAAGGAGGTATTGCGGCAGTATTAAATGATGAAGATTCCATTGATGCTCACATCCAAGACACCTTAATTGCCGGTGGGGGATTATGCGATATAGCTGTCACAAAGATGGTCGCTGCACAAGCTAAGAAAGCCGTAGAATGGCTGATTGAGCAAGGCGTAGGATTTACCCGCGAGCAAGATAACAGTGCTTACCATTTAACCCGAGAAGGCGGCCACAGTCATAGGCGCATTATTCATGCCGCGGATGCCACTGGCCATGCAGTACAAATTACTTTATCAGAAAAAGTAAAGCAACATCCTAATATAACCGTGATGGAGAATCACATTGCAGTGGATTTAATTACCACACGCAAGTTCAGTAATACAAAAATAGAATCAACTGATAACAATGCCTGCTTAGGTGCATATGTACTAGATAACAGCACAGGCAATGTAGTGACCATAGCAGCACAAAATACTATTTTAGCCACTGGCGGCGCGGGTAAAGTCTATCTGTATACGACTAATCCAGATGTTAGCACTGGTGATGGCATTGCCATGGCGTGGCGTGCAGGTTGCCGTGTGGCAAACATGGAATTCATACAATTTCACCCAACCTGCTTATTCCATCCACATGCAAAATCATTTTTAATTAGTGAAGCCGTGCGTGGTGAAGGCGGTTTATTAAAGCTAGCAGATGGCACGCGATTTATGCCTGAGCATGATATTCGTGAAGAGCTGGCACCAAGAGATGTGGTCGCTCGCGCAATAGATTTTGAAATGAAAAAACGTGGTTTGGATTGCGTTTATTTAGACATTTCGCACCAGCCTTTAAACTTTATTGAAGAACACTTTCCCAACATCTATAAACGTTGCTTGGAATTAGGCATTGATATTAGCAAAACGCCGATTCCCGTAGTGCCTGCAGCGCACTACACTTGCGGCGGCGTGATGACCGATGACAAAGGTCGCACTGACATTGAAAATTTATATGCTATTGGCGAAACAGCCTGTACAGGATTACATGGCGCTAACCGCCTAGCCAGTAATTCATTGCTAGAATGCTTAGTGTTTGGCGAATCTGCAGCTAAAGATATACTCAGCCAAGCAAGTACGGCCACAACACAACTACCTTCATGGGATGAAAGTCGCGTCACTGATGCGGACGAAGAAGTGCTCATCACCCACACATGGGACGAGCTACGCCGCTTTATGTGGAACTACGTGGGTATTGTTCGCACCGACAAGCGCCTTAGCCGCGCCCTGCATCGCATCCATATGCTACGTAATGAAGTGTATGAGTTTTACAGCAATTTTAAAGTGAGCAACGACTTAATCGAGCTGCGTAATCTATTACAAGTCGCTGAATTAATTGTAGAAAGCGCTATTTCACGCAAAGAAAGTCGCGGCTTACACTACAGTAAAGACCACCCAAGTACTGAGATGGACCCAATACCAACGGTACTGGAGCCATCCAATTATTACAGCCTACTGGATCGTGGAGATGGCGGTAGGGATCAACAGTAATGCTAGTTGCTCGACTTGCATTTATTTCCATAGGTTTATTATTCTCGACCTTCAGTCATGCGCAAAACTCATTCAACACAAACCGCACTTATACTACAAATAAAACATATACCGTCACCTATGTTTACGATGGCGATACAGTAAAATTACGTGCACTAGAGGCATACGCTCCAGCAGATGAGTTTAAACTTCGCCTCACAGATATTGACGCGCCTGAACGTAGCCAAGCTTACGGGTTAAAAGCACGGCGCGCACTTATTCAGCTCTGCTACGGTAAAAACATCATTGCGACAGTCAAATTATCAGGCACCGATAAATACAATCGCGCATTAGGTAGATTGCGATGCAACGACATCGACGCCAGCTTATACTTAGCAGAGCGTGGATTAGCTTGGCATTACGCCCAATACTCCAGCGATATTGAAATTTACAAAGCAGCCCAAAATGCTCGCCGTTTAACGCTAGGGCTTTGGGCTAACGACAACCCAATACCTCCTTGGGTTTGGCGACATCAGCATCTATATTACAACTAACCTAGCCAACTGGCACAGTCGTTAATGTAAAATCATTGGGTCAAATTCGCGCCACCAATCAATATAATAAAAATTCAAAACTAGCTTTAATTATAATCTTACGTATAATGCAGTTTCCCTATGCCAACCAATCAGCGTAGCGGTCTTTTCACCATAATCTTCTTGATGTTCAAATCACGTGAATGATTATTACTTTGCCTTCCTCGATTGGTGTTGCTTCATAAGTAATAGGTAGGCTTACATTTCCAAGCTGGAGCTTTACTTTGACAATTGAAACAAATCTATCAACAGAACAAACATCTTCTGTAGAAACAAACACACCTAACATTATTAGCACAGCAAGTTTTAACGAACTTGGCCTAGCTGAACCGATTCTACGCGCGATTATCGACGCGGGTTACACCTCACCAACGCCGATTCAGGCGAAAGCAATTCCATTAGTCTTAAGTGGTGGCGATTTACTGGCAGGCGCACAAACTGGTACGGGGAAAACCGCTGGCTTCACGCTGCCAATTTTACATTTACTCAGCCAAAAACCTTTAGCAGAAGTTGCTAAAGGTCGCCCACGCTGCTTAATGCTTACGCCTACGCGTGAGCTTGCGGCGCAGATTGAAGAGTCTGTAAAAACTTATGGTAAATATTTACCACTGACTTCTACGGTGATTTTTGGTGGCGTAAACGCCAATCCACAAATTGCACGCTTGAAAAAACCATTAGATATTTTAGTCGCCACGCCTGGTCGTTTGCTAGATCACGCAAATCAAAGAAACGTAGATTTATCAGGTGTTGAAATTTTGGTGCTAGATGAAGCAGACCGTATGCTAGATATGGGCTTTATCCGCGATATTAAAAAATTACTTGCAATGCTACCTAAACAACGTCAGAACCTATTGTTCTCAGCTACATTTTCTGACGAAATCAAAGGCTTAGCAGATGGTTTATTGCACAATCCCGGCTTTGTTGAGGTGGCGCGCCGCAATACCGCTTCCGAGTTGGTTGAACAAACCGTACACATGGTTGCGCAAACGCATAAACGCGAATTAATGAGCTACCTGATTAAGCACCACGATTGGAAGCAGGTATTGATTTTCACCCGCACGAAACATGGTGCGAACCGCTTAGCTGAAAAACTGATTAAAGATGATATTCAAGCCGCTGCGATTCATGGCAACAAAAGCCAAGGCGCGCGTACTAAAGCGTTGGCACAGTTTAAAGACGGCACTATGCGCGTACTGGTGGCAACTGATATTGCTGCCCGCGGCTTAGATATTGACCAATTACCGCAAGTGGTCAATTTTGAATTACCAAATGTGCCAGAAGATTATGTGCATAGAATTGGCCGTACTGGCCGCGCAGGCAGTAGCGGTGCAGCAGTTTCTTTAGTAGACCGCGAAGAGTTAAAGCTACTAAAAGATATTGAAAAGCTGATCAAACGTGAGATTCCAAAAGTACATGTAGAAGGCTTTACACCAAACCCAAATCCTGAAGCTGAAGCACCACGCGAACCACGTCAACCGCATGGCAGACCGCCACGTGGCGGACAAACGCGCAACGCAGCAGGTGCGGGTCAAAATGCAGGCCGAAATAGTAACCAGCCTCGCGGTCAATCTCAAGGCAGAAACCAATCTGCGCCAAATGCAGATGGCAGACCAGCGCGAGATAATGCCCGTAGCGCTAGACCGGCAAATAGTCAGCCTAGAGATGGTCAAGGTAATTCATCACGCGGCGACTCACAAAACAACAACACAAAAAATATGTCAGAAGCGGCACGCCATCAAGCCATGCCACAACCGGCTTTATTCTCACCAAAAAGTCCTAATGGCAATTTCAATCGAGGCAGCGCAAATAATGGGGGTGCAGGGCGCACAAACCCTAGTACAGGTAGCCAACATCGCAGTGGTGGCAGAGGCCGCTAAAACCGTGATTGAGATGAATAGAAAAATAGATTAAAATTCTACCCATAAAATTTTTAGCAAATGACACTTTAGGATCAGAACATGCAAATTGCAATGAATACAGTAGTAACAATGACTTACGAGCTTAAAGATGTAGATGGCAACGTGCTTGAATCAAGCGCAGAGCCAGTATCTTATTTACACGGCGGCTACGACAATATTTTTCCATTAGTTGAAGAAGCCATGCACGGCAAAAATATCGGAGATGTCGTTATTGTTGATTTACAACCAGCGGATGCGTTTGGCGAGTACGACGAAGAATTAGTACAAATTGAGCCAGCGAGTGCTTTCCCAGCAGACGAACTAAAAGTGGGTATGCAGTTTGAAGGCGAAGATGATACTGGTGATGTGATTTTATACACTGTGACAGAAATCGCTGACGGTAAAGTTGTGGTTGATGGTAATCATCAATGGGCTGGTGAACGTGTTGTGTTTACGGCTACAGTTAAAGATGTACGTGTAGCGCTATCAGAAGAAGTAACGCATAAACATGTACATGGTGCTGGCGGCCATCACCACTAGGATTTATTCGTATTAGTTTTCAAGTATTGGTAGATCAAAAAAAAGCACTCAGGATTTGAGTGCTTTTTTTATTTCTTAATATTAAATAAGTTTAATGCTGATCGACTAATGCCTTCAGTTTATACAACAAATCCAAGGCTTGTTTAGGTGTTAAGTCATCTACTTGTATCGCTTCTAATTCGCTAATTACCGGGTGCATTGGCAAATCCAGCATAGGCTCACTGATCATAAACATGTCTGGTTGCGCGGTATTATTTGTGACTTGATTGTTCTCAAGTTGAACCAGTTTTCGCTTAGCTGCGGCGACGACACTTTTAGGAATACCCGCTAACTGCGCAACTTGTAAGCCGTAACTTTGATTGGCAGCACCCTCTTCTACCTTGTGCATAAATACAATGTTATTGCCATGCTCAACCGCATCTAAATGGACATTGGCCGCATATTTAAACTCATCGACAATGCGTGTTAGTTCAAAATAATGTGTGGCGAATAAAGTATAAGCTTTATTTTTTTCAAGCAGCTGCTTAGCCACCGCCCAAGCTAAACTCAAACCATCAAAAGTAGATGTGCCGCGGCCAATTTCATCAAGCAACACTAAGCTTTTATCAGTCGCGTTATGCAAAATATTAGCCGTTTCTGTCATTTCCACCATAAAGGTAGATCTGCCGCCTGCCAAATCATCTGATGCACCTATTCGCGTCATAATGCGGTCAATTTCACCTATTTTAGCGGACGTAGCCGGCACATAACAGCCACAATGTGCCAACAAAACGATCAGTGCAGTTTGTCGCATAAAGGTTGATTTACCACCCATATTTGGTCCAGTAATCAGCAATAATTGGCGATATGGATTTAGCACCACGTCATTAGCAATAAATGGCTGGCCTGATGCTGCTACAGATATCTGCTCTACCACCGGATGCCGACCGTTCGAAATCTGAATACCAGCCTCGGTGCTGAACTGCGGTACAACATAATTCAAAGTAAGCGCACGCTCAGCAAAACAACACAGCACATCTAGGCTAGCCACCGCACCAGCGTTGGTTTGTAATGTAGCAATAAATGGTAGTAACTGTTCTAGCACCGCGGCATAAAGCATTTTTTCACGAGCTAATGCACGGTCATTCGCGCTGAGCACTTTATCTTCAAAGGCTTTTAATTCTGGCGTAATAAAGCGTTCAACATTTTTTAACGTTTGTCGACGCCTGTATTCTGCCGGGGCACTTTCTGCCTGGCTACGGCTCATTTCAATATAAAAACCATGTACGCTGTTGTACTCAACTTTTAAATTATTAATACCTGTACGCTGTTTTTCAGCGGCTTCATATTGCAGTAAGAATTCGCCATGATTATTTTGCAGCGCGCGTAATTCATCTAACTCAGCGTCATAGCCATCGGCAATCACGCCGCCTTCACGCAACACTGTGCTTGGCTCGATTTTAATGGCGGTATTCAATAAATGTACAACCTCACCAGGCGCAATTAAACTTGCGTTTAATGTTTGTAGCAAAGTGGTTTGAGAATCTTGCAGCTGCAACAGCAATAAGGGCAATTTCTGCAAGCTCATTGCTAACCCAGATAAGTCGCGTGGCCTAGCCGTTTTTAAAGCAATTCTTGCAGTAATGCGTTCTATATCGCCTACTGCCTTCAATGCATGGCTGATTGAAGAAACCCGATCTAACTGAATCAATTCAGCAATAGCTTCATGTCGTTTAATGACGTGATTTCGGTCTTGCAAAGGATTATGTAGCCAGTGCCTCAGTAAGCGTGCGCCCATTGCAGTTTGTGTAGTGTTAAGTAGCGAGTATAAAGTCGGCGATGCTTCGCCACGCAAAGTCATATCAATTTCTAAATTTCGGCGTGTAGCAGCATCTAGTTGCAAATATTCACTGGTCGCTTCAACGCTGAGGGCATTAATATGCGGCAACGTTGTACGTTGCGTATGCTTAACGTAATCAAGCAATGCGCCTGCAGCACAAATGGCAGTCTTTAAATTTGCACAGCCAAAACCATTTAAATCGTAAGTGTTGAGCTGCTTGGTCAAGGTGTTGAAAGCGCTATCAAAGTCAAATTGCCACGGGCTTAATCGTTTTTTTGCAACTTTGCTGATATTGATAGCCGCATGCTGAAAATCATCGGACAACAGGATTTCACTGGGGCTAATACGCTCAAGTTCCTGAGCCAGTAAGCCAATAGCAATTTCGCTCAAAATCAACGCGCCTGAGGCCAAGTTCAAACGTGCTAGACCAACCATGCCGTCAGCCTGATAAATACTCAGCAATTGATTATCGCGAGATTCATCTAACAATGCCGTGTCAGTTAATGTGCCAGGGGTTAAAATTCGCGCAACTTGGCGCTCAACTGGGCCTTTACTGGTTGCTGGATCGCCGACTTGTTCACAAATAGCGACCGCTTCGCCCAGTTTAGCTAACTTAGCTAGATAGCCTTCAGCTGCGTGATAAGGTACACCCGCCATCTTAATCGGCTGGCCATTACTACTACCGCGATGCGTTAAAGTAATGCCTAGCAAGCGCGAAGCTTTTTCAGCATCCTCAAAAAATAGCTCGTAAAAATCACCCATACGGTAAAACAACAACATATCCGGATGTTGCGCTTTAAGTCCATGATACTGGCGCATCATGGGAGTGAGACTGTCACTAATAGAAGAATTGTTAGCAATTTCTTTAATTTTAATCATGTTTCATATTACCATAATCGAAATTATTCGTTCCGGCACGGCTTGTTATAGCTCGAATATTATTGCTAAATCGGAGTATTTATAAGATGACAGGATGACACAATTGATGCCAATGTTCTCGCAACATTATCAAGATCGCACCCGCGCAACAAAAAACCCCCACTATTCACACAGAGGGGGTTTTTGTGGAGAAGTAACTTTGCAGTTAATTCGCCTAATAAATAGCTTGGCAGTGACCTACTTTCGCATGCAAAAAGCATACTATCATCGGCGCT
>CAIYLB010000124.1 GCA_903926935.1 uncultured Pseudomonadota bacterium | reverse complement strand
CGTGAGCCAAGAATTTCACCTAGTTTATGCAAATGGTGTAAATAAGCACGGCTGAAATTTTGGCAAGTGTAGCAACTGCAGTCTGCATCTAAAGGATTAATGTCGGTTTTATAGGAGGCATTTTTTATTTTAATATCGCCGTGCTGGGTAAATAACCAGCCGTTGCGCGCATTGCGCGTAGGCATCACGCAATCAAACATGTCGATACCTTGGCTAACAGCCGCCACTAAATCTTCTGGCGTACCGACGCCCATTAAATAGCGTGGTTTATTGACTGGCATTTTTGGCGCAGTGTGAGCCAATATGCGCAACATATCTTCTTTAGGCTCGCCTACCGATAAACCGCCAATGGCATAACCATCAAAATCAATATCGGTTAAACCTTTTAATGAAACGTCGCGCAAATCTTCGTACATGCCACCTTGAATAATGCCAAACAGGGCGTTTTCATTGCCAGCGTGTGCATCTTTACTGCGGCGTGCCCAGCGTAATGATAGCTGCATCGAATCATTCGCTTCTTTTACGGTGGCTGGGTAGGGAGTGCATTCGTCAAAAATCATCACGATGTCAGAATTCAATACTTTTTGAATACGCATGGATTCTTCTGGCGTTAAAAAGCAACTGTCGCCATTAATCGGCGAGCGAAATTTCACGCCTTCTTCAGAGATTTTACGTAAGGCGCCCAAGCTCCATACCTGAAAGCCGCCGGAATCTGTCAATATTGGGCCATCCCAACCCATAAACTGATGTAAGCCGCCATGCGCTGCAATGACTTCTAGCCCTGGACGTAGCCATAAATGGAAGGTATTCCCCAATACAATATGCGCATCAATTTCTTTTAAATCTAAAGGCGACATGGCTTTTACCGTGCCATAAGTGCCTACTGGCATAAATGCCGGTGTTTGTACTTCACCATGCTTAAGTTTTAAGGTGCCGCGACGGGCAAGGCCATCTTGTTTGTGTAGTGTAAATTGCATATTCGTGAATTTTATTAGTATTGCGCGATATTAACACATCGCTCTAATTCTTCCTGATAGCACATAACTTTGATAAAGCCGGCATTACAACAAATAGGCATTAAATACACCTTTTTATAAAACGCAAAAAAACTAAGCTTTGTTATACTAGCGCTAAGTTTACTCATAGAAAAATTTGATTATGGCTGAAAAACCTACACGTACACCCATTAAAAAGCCCTTATTAGAAGGCGGCTTAAAAGAGCGCGGCATCTATTTGCTGCCTAACCTTTTTACTTCTGCCGCACTATTCGCTGGTTTTTTTGCCATTGTGCAGGCCATGAATGGTCACTTTGAGCTTTCTGCAATGGCGATTTTTATTGCGATGGTGTTGGATGGCTTAGATGGTCGTGTAGCGCGCATGACCAATACGCAAAGTGCATTTGGTGCAGAATATGATAGCTTGTCCGATATGGTGTCGTTTGGCGTTGCGCCTGCGCTAATTCTATATATATGGGCATTAAAGCCGTTGGGGAAACTGGGCTGGCTAGCTGCTTTTGTGTATTGTGCATGCGCAGCTTTACGTTTAGCAAGATTTAATACTAAATTAGACGATGAGCATCAGGATAAGCGCTATTTCCAGGGCTTGCCTAGCCCTGGCGCAGCCGCTTTGTTAGCGGGTTTCGTTTGGGTGTCTTATGAATATGGTGTCAGTGGCCGTGATATATTTTTCGGTATTTTGCAATGGAAGTGGATGGCTTGGGGCATTACTGTATTTGCCGGACTTTCTATGGTGACGGATTTACGCTATTACAGTGGTAAAGATATCAATCTGAAACAAAGTGTGCCATTTTTTGTGATTCTCGGCGTTATGCTTGCTATTGTGCTGGTGTCTTACAGTCCACCAGAAGTGCTGCTTTTTATCATGACTATCTACGCGCTTTCTGGTTATGCGCTCTGGCTGCAAGATCGATTTAAGCGGAAGTAGTGGGATTAAGCGGATTATCAATCTGCTGAAATTTTGGCTGATGCGTTTGCAATGAATGATGATGGCGAATATTTTATTTATTGGCGTGATAAATAAATTCAAACGCTGAAACGCTTGCGGAATAGATTAAAAAATACTATATTTCTAACACTATGTTGAACATTACTATTTCATATGCTTTTTACGCGATTAGCTTAATGGCTAGCGCGTTATTTTTACGTAAAATTCTTGCCTTACGTGTTGCTGCCAGCGCCAAAGCGCTGCGTACACATACACTGCGCTAGCGCGCAAACTACCCCCCCACCCCACATGTATTCAATGACGCTACGTTTAAAAACGGCAGCGATATGCTAGTATTTGAGCGAGATTAAACACATCGGCCATTTAATTTATAATTTGATTAAATACGATAGTGTTTAAGTCGAGCCATAAGCTAGATACCAATTAAAAGATTAAGCTAATTTAAAAGTTAAGTAACTTAAGTAATCCAGGTAACTTAAGCTAACGATGAATAAGGTAACGATGATGAAACAAGACCAAATTATTATTTTTGACACCACCTTGCGCGATGGCGAACAAAGCCCAGGTGCGGCCATGACTAAAGAAGAGAAAATACGTATTGCACGCCAACTTGAAAAATTAGGTGTAAACGTAATTGAAGCGGGCTTTGCTGCGGCAAGCCCCGGCGACTTTGATGCCATATCAGAAATCGCTAAAGTCATTAAAAATTCAACCGTTTGCTCACTTGCGCGCGCTAGTGAAAACGATGTGCGTCGTGCAGGTGAAGCTATTAAACACGCGGCTAGTGGCCGCATTCATACGTTTATTGCGACCAGCAAAATTCACATGGAAAACAAACTTCGCATGACGGAAGACCAAGTGGTAGAGCGTGCGGTGCAGGCCGTAAAATGGGCCTTGGAATATACTGCCGATGTTGAGTTCTCAGCTGAAGATGCGGTACGTTCAGACATGGACTTTTTGATTCGTATCTTTGATGCAGTGATTCAAGCCGGCGCGACTACTATTAATGTGCCTGATACGGTGGGTTATTCTATTCCGGCCCCTTGGGGTGAGCGTATGCGTGAATTGATTGCGCGCGTTCCGAATAGCGATAAAGTGGTATGGTCTACGCATTGCCATAATGATTTAGGCATGGCGGTTGCTAACTCTTTGGCTGCAGTAATGGGTGGTGCAAGGCAAGTTGAATGTACGATTAATGGCTTGGGCGAGCGTGCGGGTAATGCGAGTTTAGAAGAAATCGTCATGGCGATTAAAACCCGCAATGATATTTTCAATTTGCGCACTAGCATCGACACCACGCAAATCGTGCCTACGTCAAAGTTAGTCTCGACTATCACTGGTTATCCGGTGCAGCCGAATAAAGCGATTGTCGGCGCAAATGCTTTTGCGCATGAATCTGGCATTCACCAAGATGGCGTATTGAAGCATAGAGAAACTTACGAAATCATGCGTGCGGAAGATGTAGGCTGGGGTGCGAATAAATTAACTTTAGGTAAATTGTCTGGCCGTAACGCCTTTAGAACGCGCTTAAAAGAGTTGGGCATTGAGCTTGATACTGAAGATTTGTTGAATGCTGCTTTTGCCCGTTTTAAAACCTTAGCTGATAAAAAATCTGAGATTTTCGACGAAGATTTACATGCTTTAGTCAGCGATGAATTTGTCTCTGAAGCCACTGAACACTTCAAACTTGTCTATTTGCAAGTGGCCTCAATTACCGGTGAAGTTCCGCATGCAATTATTACCGTGTCAGAAAATGGCGTGGAAGCACGTGCCGAGGCTGATGGTGGTGGCCCGGTAGACGCGGCGTTTAAGGCGATTGAAAGCTTGGTCGAAAGTGGTGCCGAGTTGCAACTTTATTCTGTGAATAATATTACCAGTGGCACTGATGCACAAGGCGAAGTGACTGTGCGTCTTTCAAAAGGTGGTCGCATTGTAAACGGACAAGGCGCAGATACTGATATTGTGGTGGCTTCTGTAAAAGCATATTTGAACGCGCTTAATAAAATACAGTCCAAATCAGAGCGTGCGCATCCTCAAATTTAATCTTCACTTCTGTTTTAAAGTTTAGCTTTAATCAGGAAGTCATAATAGGTAACTCAACGACTAATGTTGATCTGACATTACATTGGGTAGGTGAGTTACTTATTTAGATGCATTTTGTAAATTGTTATTAGGCCAAGATAGCCGTTCTGGAAGCTAGTCAAATTTTAATCAAATCAATGTCGTCAGTTTCAAGCGTGTTTGGATTAAAGTTGAATCGCAAACAAGTATTGATAGCGTTAGCGCTGGCAAGCACCTACTTTATATGGGGATTAACTTACCTTGCCATTAAGTTTGGTTTAGAAAGTTTCCCGCCATTTTTAATGGCAGGCATCAGATTTACATTAGCCGGTGCAATTTTATATGGTGTTATGCGTTATTTAGGCGCCCCAAACCCAACTAAGCAGCAATGGCTAAGTGCAACTGCCATTGGTATTTTGTTGCCTGCGCTAGGAAATGGTACTGTCTGTTATGTGCAGCAAACCGTGTCTTCTAGCGTAGCCGCGCTTTCCATAGCCACGGCACCAATTTGGATGGCGATTTTTTCGTCACTCTGGGGTTATAAAATCTCAGCAAAAGAGTGGCTAGGTATCGCTATCGGTTTAGTTGGCATTGTTTTGTTAAACCTAGGCGGTACTTTTAGTAGTGCTGCGGGACACAGTAATTTAGTGAGTGCACTATTGCTAATTTTCGCCGCAGCTTGTTGGTCATTTGGCTCGATGTGGGGCCGGCGGTTAGATATGCCTAGCGGCCTAATGGCAAGCGCATCACAAATGCTGGCGGGCGGCATTTCCTTGTTGTTGGTGAGCGGGTTGCAAGGCGAGGCTTGGCCGCAGCATATCAGCCAGAAATCATGGTTGGCGATGTTATTTTTAGTGGCATTAGGATCTCTTGTGGCCTACAGTGCTTTTCAATTTTTGCTTAAAACTGTGCGCCCACTAGTGGCTAGCAGCAATACTTTTGTTAACCCAGTGGTTGCCTTTATGGGTGGGATTTGGTTTGCAAATGAGCATGTGGCATCCATTGAATTTATTGCACTTGGCGTTATTTTGGTCGGCGTTTTTTTAGTACTTTCTGCTGCTAATAAAGATATTTAAATTAAACAAACTATATTTTTTAGATCTAAAATTAGCTTAGAACCCAATTTGCTTAGACCTAAATTTTAAAACCTTAACTTTAAAGACATTCTATGAAACAAAATCTTGCCCTATTTGACCTAGATAATACATTGCTAGCTGGTGATAGCGACTATAGCTGGAGCTTGTTTTTAATTGAACAAGGTTTACTTGACGCTAGCTCGCACCGTGCGCGTAACGAGCAGTTTTACCAAGATTATAAAAATGGCAATCTAGATATTTACAAGTTTTTAGAATTTCAGTTAAACCCACTTTCACAGCATTCTGTAGCGTTTTTAGATACATTACATCTGAAATTTATGCAGGAAGTGATTCGTCCAATGATGACTACAAAAGCGCAAGATTTAGTGAATAAGCATCAAGCTGCGGGTGATTTATGTTTGATTATTACTGCGACTAATAGCTTTGTGACCAAGCCGATCGCCGAGGCTTATGGCATTGAACACCTGATAGGTACAGACCCTGAAATGATCGATGGTAGATACACCGGCGGTGTGAGCGGTGTGCCGAGCTTTCAGGCCGGAAAAGTGACGCGTATCAATCAATGGTTGGCGGAACGCCATCTGCAATTGTCTGATTTTGAAAGCAGTTATTTTTATAGCGATTCTCACAATGACTTGCCGCTCATGAAGATTGTGACCAATCCTGTCGCTGTAGATGCCGATGAAACACTCACCGAATATGCTAAGGCGCAGAATTGGCCGCATATTAGTTTGCGTTAAACTAGGTAAGTTCTTAACCCTAATTAAAGCCAAGCGCGCACTTTTAACTTGTTGGGTCGTTAGCGGCCCAGCAAAACTTGCAATATAAACTTACTGCCCACGTAAGCAAGCATTAGCAACACAAAGCCTGCCAAGGTCCAGCGGATGGCTTTTACACCACGCCAGCCATATTGGTATCGGCCAAACAATAAACCACCATAAATAAGCCAGCTAGCGACTGAGAATATGCTTTTGTGATTCAGTTGCATTGGTTTTCCAAAAATTTCTTCAGAAAACAACATGCCGCTAATTAGCGTAATAGTCAGCAATATAAAACCGAGGCTGATTATTCTGAATAATAATTTCTCCATCACCATGAGTGGCGGAAAACTGGGCAATTTAATCAAAGTTGGCTTATTGTGCAAGCTACGCTCAGCAATCGTCATTAATATTGCATGAAATGTACCAAAGGTAAATAAGCTGTAAGCCGTTAACGCAATTGCGATATGCGCCAAAAATAAAGGCGATTCAGTGGTCGGCATTACATGATTTGCCGCATTAGACGCAGGCAATAATGCGAAAATAGCCGCTGGTGGCAACACAAATGCTTGTAAATTAGTGAGCTCGTGTTTTAAATCTGCTATCCAGTAAATAAGCACGGTTAGCCAAGCGATGGCAGACATCACATTAAAAAAGCCTAAGTTAAAGCCGTTAACAAAAATCACCTGGTATAACAGCCAGCCATGAATAATCAGCCCAATCGCTATCATGGTGGTGTGTAGCTTTAAATATTGCGACACTGCTGGCGTTTTTGCACAGCGCCAAAAGTCAGTCGCTACGGCTAAATAGATAAATACCAGCGCTAAATACGGAATAAATTTTTGCATAACGTAATTATGGCGCAAATATGCCGGAAATATAATAGCTTGATGTAAAATTGAGCTCTAATTGATTTGTAAGAGTACGTAATGCTAGAAAATTTAACCGACCGCCTACAAGGCGTTATTAAGAATTTACGTGGACAAGCGCGACTTACTGAAGACAATATTTCAGACGCGATGCGTGAAGTACGGATGGCGCTGCTAGAAGCTGACGTAGCTTTGCCGGTAGTCAAAGACTTTATTGCCCAAGTTAAATTGCGTGCCCAAGGCCAAGAAGTTTTACAGAGCTTAACGCCAGGTCAGGCGGTTATTCAAGTAGTGCATGATGAGCTAACGACCTTAATGGGCAAGGCTAATGTAGGATTAAATTTAGCCGCCGTAGCACCAGCCATCATTTTAATGGCGGGTTTGCAGGGGTCAGGTAAAACCACCACTTCTGCCAAATTAGCCAAACTATTAAAAGAACAAAAAAAGAAAGTGCTGCTCGCCAGTGCCGACGTGTATCGCCCAGCGGCGATTGAGCAGCTTAAAACCCTAGCCAAACAATTAGACGTAGATTGTTTTGATAGTAACGCCAGTCAGAAGCCAATAGACATCGCCAGTGCTACGCTAGATTTCGCTAAGCGCGGCTATTATGATGTCATTATTTTTGATACCGCAGGTCGTTTGGGTATTGATGATGCCATGATGGCTGAAATTAAAGCGCTACACACCTACTTGAATCCAATTGAAACCTTGTTTGTGGTTGATGCCATGCAAGGTCAGGATGCCGTAAATACCGCTAAAGCTTTTGGGGATACGCTTCCACTTACCGGCATCATATTAACCAAGCTAGACGGCGATTCTCGCGGAGGGGCGGCGCTGTCTGTTCGGCATATTACTGGCAAGCCAATTAAGTTTATTGGGGTCAGTGAAAAGGTCGATGGATTAGAACCATTCCATCCAGAACGCATGGCTTCACGTGTGCTAGGTATGGGCGATGTGCTGAGTCTAATAGAGCAAGCACATAAAAATGTCGATTTGGCAGAGGCGCAAAAACTTGCGGATAAAGTTAAATCGGGTAAAAACTTTGATTTAAACGACTTTAAAATGCAAATGTCGCAGATGCGGAAAATGGGCGGCATGGGTGCATTAATGGATAAAATGCCTAGCCAAATGGCGGGTATGGCAGCAAAAATGAATCCCGATGATGCTGATAAAGCGATTCGAAGAATTGAAGGTATTATCAACAGCATGACGGCACTTGAACGCAGCAAGCCAGAGGTTATTAAAGCCACCCGTAAAAAACGTATTGCCGATGGTAGTGGCGTGCAAGTGCAAGAGGTGAACCGCCTGTTAAAACAATTTGAAGACACACAAAAAATGATGAAAATGTTCGCAAAAGGCGGCATGGCTAAAATGATGCGGAGTATGGGCAACATGATGGGCGGTAAAATGCCGGGTATGCGCTAAGCGTATTTTCAACTAAAGTCTTTAAAATCAATGGCTCAAAAAGATTATATAAGGCGTCTAAAATATAGTATATAAATAGTTAACTTATTTGCTAATTTTAGGTTGACCAAGTGCTTAGTTTCTAGCATAATTGCGCCCTTTCCTAGGTGACGCAAGTTACCAAGCGGGAATAAGAAGTGGCATTAACCATTAGTACAATGGGGCGTTAGCTCAGCTGGTAGAGCACCGGACTTTTAATCCGATTGTCGTGGGTTCGATCCCCGCACGCCTCACCAAAATCATGAATGCCATCAATGACTTACGTCTTGATGGCGTTTTCATTTGTAGTATACATTGCTGTATACTACTTTTAACTGTAGGATAGTTT
>CAIYLB010000123.1 GCA_903926935.1 uncultured Pseudomonadota bacterium | reverse complement strand
GTTTTAATCGCTGTCACATATTGACCTAATTCGTCATGTAGCTCTCGTGCCAAACTTCTGCGCTCATCTTCAATATGCTGTTGAATTAAATGTGTGAGCTGTCGATTTTCTTCTAGTTGACGCTCAGCTGTCAGCGATTCAGCCATGCGATTTAAGCTATGCCCAATTCGCTCAAATTCGGGCAGACTGAATTCTGGCAAACGTGTAGTTAAATCGCCCTGCTCCATACGATTAATAGAAGCAAGAATGTGTTTAATCGGCCTTAAAGAATAACGTAAAAGAATGTAAACCATGGCATTTAGCATGACAAAAAATACCAAACCAGCCCAAATCAATTGACTAAAACCAGACCAAGCCTCGCGCAAAGAGCCTGCAGCGCTAGATGAAACCACCAGTGTTCCATAGCGAATTTTACGTTCAACCGTTTCTACTTTTGGAGCGACTAATTTTACGAACCATGCAGGTGGATGAACATCGCTTTTAAAGGTAGATTCTGGAGAGTGGTAAAGCAAATTGCCGCGCATATCGTAGAGCATAATTTGGCTGCTGCGCACATAACCGAGCGATTGCAAGAAGTTTTCTAGCACTTTATGCGTGGGGCCATATTCAGGATTGAGTGCAGAGCTAATAATCACCGTATCAAGCAGTTGCACAGTGACACGGCTGGCAGCCTCTACCCGTTCGCGAATTGATGTGCGCGTATCGTTGACCAATATTGTGCCAACCACCAAGATAAACGCCAAGGACAGCAGAGTTACTAGTAGATTTAATCGGAATTTTAAGCTCATAGTTTATTATGGTTTGATTTATATGGTCTGATTTATAAGTAGCTAAATTGGCAGTATTTTTATCTCAAATTAGCTTGTAGGCAATGATAAAATGCTGTGACCATCGAATGTAGCGAGAGTTTAACAACATTAAACAAATCTAAACATAGTGTTATTCATGAGATAAAAATAGTTAAAAACAGTATAAATATAGAATTAATCATAAACTGAGACTTAGCCATTGAGTACGCCATCTTAGTCGTTGGGTTTATTTCAACCAGGCAAATGCGTAGCTATGGAAAATCGATTGTGTAGCGACTCTAAATTAAGCTCGTGCAAAATTGACTCTAATCTTTCTTGTGCATTTTTGCGTGCTTGTCCAGTATATTTGGCAATAATCAGCTCATTTTTCATGGAATGCTCCCAACCAACCAACTCAGTGACGGTCACTTGATAACCTGCCGCTTCTAATTGCAAGCAACGTAAAACATTGGTAATTTGGCTGCCAAATTCACGCGTGTGTATCGGATGTCGCCAAATCTCACTTAAAGGCGTTTTGGCAAAACTTTCATTTTTATGTTGGCGCAATACTTCCGCCACTTCGGCTTGGCAACAAGGTACAAGTACCATATATTTTGCTTGTTTTTTGAGCCCAAACTGAATTGCATCATCGGTTGCAGTATTGCACGCATGTAACGCGGTCACAATATCCACTTTACTCGGCAGCGCTGCCGAAGTAATGGATTCTTCTACGCTTAAATGCAGGAAATCCATGCGCGAAAAGTTTAAATCTGCCGCCAATTGTTTGGATTTTTCGACTAATTCT
>CAIYLB010000122.1 GCA_903926935.1 uncultured Pseudomonadota bacterium | reverse complement strand
TGGCTTGCGCTTGTTGATCAGCATAAACTTTTTCACCTAGTTTTTGAGCGGCTTCCGTTAAAGCATTGGTTTTAGCTTCAATGGTGTCTTTATCATCAGTTTTCATCGCTTCTTCAACCTCTTTAAGTGCAGTTTCAATCGCTTCTTTTTCAGCCGCTTCTAATTTATCGCCATGCTCAACCAATGATTTTTTCACTGAATGAACCATGCCGTCAGCAGCGTTGCGTGCATCTACAAGCTCGCGTAATTTGCGATCTTCATCCGCATATTTAACTGCATCTTCTTCCATTTGCTGAATTTCAGCTTCGCTTAAACCGCTGTTCGCTTTAACGGTAATTTTGTTTTCTTTACCAGTCGCTTTATCTTTAGCAGATACATGCAAGATACCGTTGGCATCAATGTCAAAAGTCACTTCAATTTGTGGCATTCCACGCGGTGCTGGTGGAATATCGCTTAAGTTAAATTGACCTAAGCTCTTATTCGCAGAAGCTAATTCACGCTCGCCTTGCAACACTTGAATCGTTACCGCATTTTGGTTGTCATCAGCAGTAGAGAAAGTTTGTGAAGCTTTAGTAGGAATCGTAGTGTTTTTCTTGATAACTTTAGTCATCACGCCACCTAATGTTTCGATACCTAAAGATAATGGCGTTACATCAAGTAACAACACATCTTTAACATCACCTTTTAGTACGCCACCTTGAATTGCAGCACCAACCGCTACCGCTTCGTCAGGGTTTACGTCTTTACGTGGCTCTTTACCAAAAATCTCTTTTACCTTCTCTTGCACTTTAGGCATACGGCTTTGACCACCAACCAAAATCACATCGGTAATATCGTCAATTGAAACGCCAGCATCTTTAATCGCAGTACGGCAAGGAGCCATTGTGCGCTCAATTAAATCGTCTACTAATGACTCTAATTTAGCACGTGTGATTTTTACCACTAAGTGTTTAGGGCCAGTGGCATCGGCAGTAATGTACGGTAAATTAACTTCAGTTTGCGTTGCGCCAGAAAGCTCAATTATCGCTTTTTCAGCAGCTTCTTTAAGGCGTTGTTTTGCCAATAAATCATTACGTAAATCCATGCCGTTGTTTTCTTTTTTGAACTCATCAGCCAAAAAGTCGATTAAACGGTTATCAAAGTCTTCGCCGCCTAAGAATGTATCGCCATTAGTTGAAAGTACTTCAAATTGATGTTCGCCATCAATGTTAGAAATTTCAATAATTGAAACGTCAAAAGTACCGCCGCCTAAGTCATACACGGCAATTTTACGGTCGCCTTCTTGTTTATCTAAACCAAACGCTAGTGCCGCAGCAGTAGGCTCGTTGATAATACGTTTAACATCCAAACCAGCGATACGGCCAGCATCTTTTGTAGCTTGACGTTGACTATCGTTAAAGTAAGCAGGCACTGTAATCACAGCCTCAGTCACTTCTTCGCCCAAATAATCTTCAGCCGTTTTCTTCATTTTACGGAGCACTTCAGCAGAAATTTGTGGCGGTGCCATTTTAACGCCACGGATTTCTACCCATGCATCGCCGTTATCTGCTTTAGCAATCGTGTAAGGCATTAAACCAATGTCTTTTTGTACTTCTTTTTCTTCAAAACGGCGACCGATCAAACGTTTAACCGCATAAAGCGTATTTTTTGGGTTAGTTACCGCTTGGCGTTTTGCTGGTGCGCCAGTCAAAATTTCGCCATCTTCCTGATAAGCAATAATAGAAGGTGTAGTACGCGTACCTTCAGAGTTCTCAATTACACGTGGCTTGCCGCCTTCCATTACGGCTACGCAAGAGTTCGTTGTACCTAAGTCAATACCAATAATTTTACCCATGTTTCTTATTCCTTTTTTAATGACAGATTATCCAGGTGTTAAGCTAAATCTTTAATTTTAAATGTTTAGCGACTTAGCTTACTGGCGATTTTTTAAACCATGTTGTAACAATGGTGTTCAATTAATTTATTTCAAGTGGTTTTTAATAAGTAGTTTTAACCAATAGTTTTTTGGTAAATTACTTGTTTAAGCTAAGCCACAGGTTTAGCATAAACACAGCTAAAAACTATTTGGCTTTAGCGACCATCACCAATGCTGGGCGTAATACGCGGTCGTTCAAGGTGTAGCCTTTTTGCAATACGGTCAGCACTGTATTAGGTTCTTGATCACTATCTAACATGCTAATGGCCTGATGTTTGTTTGGATCAAACTTTTCGCCAACCGGATTAACTTCAGCAATATTGAATTTATCAAATACAGAAGCAAGCTGGTTAGTGGTGATTTGAACGCCATCTTTATAACTTTGCACATCGGCAGATTCAATCAGCAAGGCTGCATCTAAACTATCTTTAACGGCCAATAGTTCATTAGAGAATTTTTCTAAAGCAAATTTACGCGCTTTTTCAATATCATCCATCGCACGGCGACGAATGTTTTCACCATCAGCTTTAATGTATAAAACCGCTGCTTGCGCTTCTGCAAGTTGCGCTTCTAATTCGCCAATGCGATCATCTAGTGAGCCAGCAGCACCGTTTTCTTGTAGGTAATCTTCGGCATCTATTTCTTGGCTTTGTAAATCTGCAGATTGTGAGTCTTGTGTGTTTTCAGTCATGAAGCATCCTCAAATATTTTGTTCTGTATGGTCATTAATGGGGGCGGCTTAAAAAATCTCAAGTTATAGATTTAAAAATAATGGTTAATTATCTAAATAATCGATTGAAATCCAGCTTGGCGCAAAGTCGGTTGTATGAATTATGCTGATATTGCTACTAACGTATTTTATAACGGTCATACATCCATAAATATTGTGTGGGACATTGCCGTATTGTGCGTTCAATTTCAGCATTCAATAGCGTTGGTGTATTAATGCCGCCTGACTCAATTGCATGTATGTGAATGTTGTAACCACGGCCCCAACTAACTCGCTCACCGAATGCCATGAATACTTGCGCACCAGTTTTTTGTGCTAACTTTGATGCTAAAGTCATCGTGTAAGCGGGGCGGCCAAAAAATGGTGCCCATTCACCTTCGCCTTCTAATGGCGCTTGGTCTGGCAAAATGCCTATGGCTTCGCCACGCTTAAGCGCTTGCAATAGTAGCTTTACACCTTGGCTATTGGCGGGGGCAAGCGTTACTTTGCCGCGTTGCCGACCCGCGGCAATTAAAGGCATCAACCATGCTTGACGTGGCTGTCGATAAAGCACTGTCATCGGGTAGTGTGCGCCGTAATAAAGCGAAGTAATTTCAAAGCAGCCTAGGTGAGGCGTCAGAAAAATCAGGCCTTTGCCTGAATTGATGGCATCTTCAACTGCGTCCCATCCGTCTACATTTTTTACCCAATTAAGTACTTCTAACTGAGATTTAAACCAAATAGCAAACGTTTCAAAGGCACCTTTGCTGTTTTCAATTGTGCTTTTGAATAACATTTTTTCAGCAGTGATTTTACTATTGCATAAACCGCTTTGATTTAAGTTGCCTTTGGCGTGAGCGCGGTGATCTCGATTGAATAAATAATTAATCAAGCCAACGACGGCCCCCAAGCCATGGATTGCTGGTAAAGGAAAAAATCGTAGGCACTTTAAGCCTTGTACTAGGCTGCGCATAATTAGCTTCTTAATTCGCACTGTTAGATTAGTCATGAGCAATGATCTTAAATGCTTTAAGTTGAATTAATACATCTTGCGCTGTGATTTTTTGATGCTGATTACCTAAGTTTTTAAATGCTTGTTCAGCGCCGCCGTATAAGCCGGTCAGGACTGGATTAGTATCAGTGTAAACGCCAATAACAGGCTTATTTAGCGCTATGGCTAAATGTGCTAATCCAGTATCAACACCAATAACTGCTTGTGATTTTTGAATGATATTTGCTAATGAAGCAATACCCATTTTAGGTAGGACTAGCGCTTGTTCAAGGTGGCTGGCAATTTGTTTTGCACGCTGTAATTCCGAGTTACTTCCCCATGGTAAAACCAAAGAAAATCCTTGTGCTTGTAATTTTTTACCCAGAGCTACCCAATGTTCAATGGCCCATAATTTAGAATCACGGCTAGTACCATGCAAGGCTAATATGAATTTAGCCGGAAGCACGGTTAGAG
>CAIYLB010000121.1 GCA_903926935.1 uncultured Pseudomonadota bacterium | reverse complement strand
CAACCTTAAGCTGATGTATGGCTGCAAACTCCAGTAAATCTGGCAAACGCGCCATTTCTCCATTATCTTTAAGAATCTCGCAAATCACCGAAGCTGGTTCTAGGCCAGCAAGTTTGGCAATATCACAACCTGCTTCAGTATGTCCAGCCCTTGCAAGCACTCCACCTTTTTGGGCAATGAGTGGAAAAACGTGACCAGGACTGACAATATCCACTGGTCGCGCGTTTACATTCACAGCGGCTTTTATGGTCTGCGCTCTATCTGCCGCAGAAATTCCAGTAGTCACGCCCTCAGCCGCTTCGATTGAAACAGTGAAATTGGTGCCCATTTTAGTGCCGTTCTTGCTTACCATAGGCGTTAGATTAAGCTGCTTTCCCCGCGCCTCAGTCAACGTAAGACAAATCAATCCGCGACCGTGTTTCGACATAAAATTAATATCGGCTGGCGTAGCAAACTCGGCTGCCATCACCAAATCACCTTCATTTTCACGATCTTCATCATCGAGTAATACCACCATACGGCCTAGTCGCATTTCTTCAATAATTTCAACAATAGGACTTATTGATATTGGTGTGATAGGCAGGAAGCTAATCGCTGGAACCACCTTGGGCTGCCCTAAAACCTTCAAACTGACGATGTTATTCATAATTTCTCGCTTGAGATACAGGCATATGCCGAATGGTTATGGATGGACTCAAAATTTTCACATTCCACAATATAATTTTTTATCCGCACCTCATTATTAAATGCAGCAGCAATGTCACGCACCATGTCTTCAACGAATTTGGGATTATCGTAAGCACGCTCAGTAACATATTTTTCATCAGGACGCTTGAGTAAGCCATACAACTCTGATGAAGCCTGCGCTTCAACCATCGTAATAATGTCTTCTACCCACATAAATTCATTCAAGGCAACTGTCACGGTTACGTGTGAACGCTGGTTATGAGCGCCATAAGCTGAAATCTTTTTCGAACAGGGACAAAGACTGGTCACTGGAATCAGTACTTTGACTTTAATCTCATATTGGCCATTATTCACTTCACCAAGAAAAGTGACTTCATAATCTAGCAGACTCTTTACACCAGATACTGGTGCAGATTTATTAATAAAATAAGGGAAAGTCATTTCAATATGGCCAGATTTCGCCTCAAGTCGCGTGGCCATTTCATGCAAAATAACTTTGAAATTCTCGACTGATATCTCACGCTCATTGCCATTAAGAATCTCAATGAAGCGAGACATGTGCGTACCTTTAAAATGTTGTGGTAAATGCACATACATATTAAACATGGCAACGGTGTGTTGCGCATTGCCAGCTTTATCTTGCACTTTAACTGGGTGGCGTATCGCCTTAATACCGACCTTATCAATGGCAATCTGACGTACGTCAGGCAGGTTTTGCACATCTTCAATTGAAAAATCTATAGGGCGATTCATTGATTAACTCTCTAGTTATTAAATACTTAGTAATCGTTAGAATAATGTTTGTATATATTTAAGTTGTACTCAAAGCGACTTAAAAAGGTTCATAAGCGCAAACCTATGAATAGCACAGAAAAAGAAGGAGGCCGGTGTAAACACACGCAATTAAATTAAATGCCTCCTTTAAAGTGACTACTCAACGTCAGCTAGGAGATGACAGAATCGTCAAAAACTTAACGTAATTCATTGTCTACTGTGCGGTAAGGCAAGACAATTATCTTAAAGGACTACTCCGTTTAGGTAGGTATTGATGTACGTTTGACCGCCATTATGATGAGTAGCTTAAGGATTGCTTTTAACAAATACTTCCATACGGTATTTCGCCCAATAATAGGCGTCGAGTACAGAAATTGCATAAATAAATATACCCCCGGCAAGCTTGCCTATCATGGATATCTGCGGCTGGGCAAGATTAAAAGTAATTAGCCCTAAAATAATCATAAAGCAGGCCATATAAAAACCTCGCTTAGGCGCGTTATTGAGCACTTGGCCCATGCCTGGTAGCAAAATTGCAATAAGCAACACCCATTTAGGTGATACCGGCCGTTGTAAGACATTGCTGCTTGTTGTCATTTGGTATCCTTTAATAGCTTTATAAAGCATCTTCTATTGTTTGCCGTATGCTTACGGCTTGTTTAAGCAACCCTTCTACAACTTCCTTGCTTATGGGAGAGTTTTCATAGACAGCATTACGCATGATGAGATATTCACCACGCTCTGCCTGCTTGACCATGTAAGTCAGCCTGAGCATATTGGGCGTGACCAGCAATTCTTTCATTTTTGAATCGCTAAACAATGTTGGTATATACGGCGTTAGCAAATCTAAATCCACTGCTTGCTCATGAAACTTAATAATGGCATGTTGCGGCCAGTTTGGTGGAATAGTTAAATTACCGTCCCATTGCCATGACGGGCTGTAAAATTCATTATTAGCGGGTCTTGCTATAAAATCTAAGCTTCCCTGGCTAGGCTTATTGGCAGTTACTTTTATGAGTAACCATAAAGGAGGAATCTTGCGCCAACCTATAGTATCCTCAACAATACTGAGAGATATTTGGTATTTGCCATACGTGCCATGCAACAAAGGCAAATGTGCTTTATCCTGACTTAACTGCGGTTGTTGCAGTAATTCGGAGCAATCATCAAAAATGTGGCTGCGTGCTTGTTTTTTATACTCAGCATCATGCTGATATTTTCTAACCATAAACACGATCATCGCCGCGAGTAAAATCAATACTACTATGTTCATTTGAACCTCGCTTTTGGCAACGGCTATTACACCGTTGCCAATATTGTTTAAAAGCTTATGGTTTAAAACTTAAGTCATTAAACTAATATCCTTTAGGACGCGGCCAAGGCATTGTGAACTGATCTGCACGTTTTACATATTTGTAACGGCGCACCACAAACCAAATCGAAGCTAAAATATAAAACGCCATAATAGATAACAGTGAAGCACCGTAACCTAAAAATGTCGCAAAATAAGTTGCGCAACACAAGGTGAGTAAAGTAATGGCTGGGATAGGATGAAAAGGATGAATGTAACCACGATGAATACTACCTAATGGCCACATTTTTCTAAACTTGATCATATTGAAGGTCATAAAGGTATAGCCGAGCAAACCTGACAAGATAGAAAAGGTAATGACTTGATCTAATAATCCAGTGAATGCAAACGACACGGCAATCGGCACTAGAAACAATACTGAACGATATGGTGTACGATATTTTGGATGAATGGCACCAAAAAATACCGGCATATATCGGTCGCGTGCTAATGAGAACCAGGCACGTGAAGCATCATTAATACAGCCGTTGGCCGAAGCAATTGCCGCAAATGCCGTGGCGACAAACAACATTAGTTGCAACTGAGAACTACCAAGCAATGTAGCTGCGTCGTACATAGGCGTTACGGCTTGACCTAAATATTGCCAAGGCATCAACCCAGTTGCGACAAACCAAGTAATCGTCGCTGCCACTAATAGTGTCATCATGCCGCCCATGGTACCAAGTGGAATTGATCTACCGGCAGAGCGTACTTCTTCAGCCGCCTGACAAGTACCTTCAATCCCCAAGTAATACCACATACCAAACTGTAGCGAAGCAATCACACCAATCCAACCGTAAGGTAGATCAGTAAGCAAGGCTTGATGCTGTAGCACGACGCCTTGGTGCAGTGGGTCCACAGCAAAAAATAGTACGATTAATGACAGGAATGCCAAGAAGGTAATGACTAAATTAAGTGTAAGGGTTGCAAATACACCTCTATAATTTAGCCATGCTAGGAAAGCTATAGTCAGCACCACAAAAGGCTTGGTATCAAGGTTGGCATAGCCCATCACCTCAGCACCAGACTTCATTAAATCGCCCACTACCAGCGCATCGCCGGCACAAAGCATGGTATAAGCCATGACCAGATATAAGCCCACAGTAAACGCCATTAAGGGTCCAATAATATGTTTTGCCTGCGTGTATTGCCCGCCTGCTGCCGCT
>CAIYLB010000120.1 GCA_903926935.1 uncultured Pseudomonadota bacterium | reverse complement strand
TTTAGGCTGGATAAAAGATATCAACGAAACCCAATCGACCACGGTTAATTTTCCTATTATTGCCGATGCTGATAGAAAAGTTTCAACACTTTATGACTTGATACACCCGAATGCCATTAGCAACGCCACCGTCAGGTCTGTATATGTGATTGACCCTAATAAAAAGATTCGCCTAACACTCACTTATCCTGCCAGTACCGGCAGAAATTTTAACGAGATTCTGCGTGTGATTGATTCCCTGCAATTAACGGAATATCACAGTGTGGCAACGCCTGCTAACTGGAAAAATGGTGATGATGTAGTGATTGTGCCTTCTATTATTGATCCGGAAATTTTAAGGAGTAAGTTTCCTAAAGGCTTTACCGTCATTAAGCCTTACTTGCGTTTGACACCTCAACCCAATAAATAATATTCAAGTGCGCAGATGGTATTAGTCTGATTTTTCCACTTTGATTATTGAGGCAATGTTCCAAAAAGTGGCTGCCGCTTAACACTTAAAACTAAGCGGTTTTATCTCCCTAGCCTCATTCCGGCAACTGTATTTAAATACAGTTGCCGGATTTTTTATGCTATTTTTATAGCCCGCCAGGTGTTTTATGGGAAGTTAAACGCAATAAAGCACTCACCATCACATCGATTTCAGCTGGGGTATTATAAAAAGCTAATGATGGCCTTACTGTTGTTTCTAAGCCAAAACGACGCAAAATCGGCTGTGCGCAATGATGTCCAGAACGTACTGCAATGCCCTCTTGATTTAAAGCTGCACCAACCTCTTCACTTTTATAACCATCTAGAGTGAACGATAATACGCTGGCCTTTTCCTTTGCAGTGCCGACTAAATGTAAACCTGGTACTTTTTGCATCGCAGCCGTTGCGTACACCAATAATTCATGCTCGTAGCGCGCAATATTATCAATGCCAATACGTTCTACGTATTCTAGCGCTGCACCCAAACCTACCGCATCCGCAATATTGCCAGTGCCAGCTTCAAACTTGTTTGGCGCTTCATGGTAGACGGTTTTATCAAACGTCACATCTTGAATCATATTGCCGCCACCTTGCCATGCTGGCATCTCAGCTAGCAATTCAGGCTTACCGTAAAGTGCGCCTATGCCCGTTGGACCAAATACTTTATGACCCGAGAACACAAAGAAATCCGCATCTAACGCTTGAATATCGGTACGCATGTGTGAGATTGACTGAGCGCCATCGAGCAATACTTTAGCACCAGCACGATGCGCCATTTGTATCATTTCAGCGGCTGGCGTAACTGTTCCCAGCGCATTAGACACTTGCGTAAATGAAACCAGCTTAACCCGTGAAGTGAGCAACTGTTGATATTCCGCCAACAAGACCTGGCCACTATCGTCCACAGGCGCTACTTTAAGTTTGGCACCTGTTTCTTGGCACAATTGCTGCCAAGGTACGATATTAGCGTGATGCTCTAGATGCGTAATCACAATTTCATCACCCGCACTTAGGTGTTTTTTACCCCAAGTCTTGGCGACTAGATTAATCGCTTCTGTAGTACCGCGTACAAAGATAATGCTATCTACTGTTGGAGCGTTGATAAAACGTCGTACTGTTTCGCGTGCTTCCTCATAGGCATCGGTTGCACGTGCGGCTAATTCATGTGCAGCACGATGAATATTAGAGTTTTCATGTTGATAGAAATAACTAATTCTATCAATCACTGCTTGTGGCTTTTGTGTTGTCGCGGCATTATCAAACCAAATTAGCGGACGCCCATTGACCAGTTCACGCAGGATTGGAAAATCCTTACGCACTAAGTTAGCATCAAACGGCGGATGCGCCGCTACTGGTAAAGGTGAGGTTTGATTAAATGGCGAGTCCTGTAAAAAATAATATGGACTTGATTTAGCGTCGGTAGCAGACTTTCCTGAACCAGTGCTGGCAAAACCTGCGTGGCTACTAGATACTCCACCCAGCAAGTTTTTCAGCTCGTTTTCATAAGGATTATCAAAACCACCAAGCAATTGCTCAAGTGCTATATCATTTGTTGCAAATGGGCTGGATGCATATTGCAATTGCAAAGCCCCTAAACTTTGAACATCCGGCTTTGCTAAGGTAGTACTTAGTGGGACAACACTAGGTATGCCTGAAAAAATAGCAGGCGTAGACCTTTCTACTGGTCCTTTTGCTTGGCCAGCTGAGGTGCCTGAGCTTGGTAAAACCGAATCAGAGGCAATATGTGATAACGAGTCGTTAGACGGAATATCCGCTTGCTGGCCTAATGGCGAGCCAGTAGGAAACCCTTCTGCATAAATCTCATTCACCATACGGCTTAACTCAGCCACATCTAGATGCCCTGTTTGGCTGGCTTGCCTGCCTAAGCCAATGGCTGCTGCCATACGAGGATGTTCACCTGGCAATGAAGCTAGGATTGCCTCTGGTTCAAATGATGATAAATCTGCCAAACCAGACGAGAATGAATTATTTGTACTCATAGTAGTTGCCTACATCGACATTTTCCAACACGGCGATTGCATCATCAGTCAATACTGCAAGTGAGCAATATAGCGACACCAAGTAGGATGCAATGGCTTTATGGTTAATGCCCATAAAACGTACTGACAGGCCCATGCTTTGTTGGCCTGGCAAGTTTGGTTGATACAAACCAATCACACCTTGACGGCTTTCACCTGTACGTAACAGCAAAATGTTGGTTTTACCTTGAGTCACTTTTAATTTATCGCAAGGAATAATCGGCACACCGCGCCATGTAATGAACTGTGAGCCAAATAAAGCGACTGTTGGTGGCGGCACTCCGCGACGCGTACATTCACGGCCGAATGCAGCGATGGCTTGTGGGTGAGCTAAGAAAAACGCCGGCTCTTTCCATACTTTTGCAAGTAATTCATCTAAATCATCTGGTGTAGGTGCACCTGTGCGTGATTTCACTTTTTGTGTAGCGGCAACATTATGCAGTAAACCATATTCTTTATTATTAATAAGCTCGCTTTCTTGACGTTCTTTTACTGTTTCAATAGAAAGGCGTAGTTGCTCTTTAATCTGATTATGTGGGCTGCTATACAAATCTGATACGCGCGTATGTACATCCACCACGGTGTTTACCGCATTCAATACATATTCACGACCCCATTCTTCATAATCTACAAAGGTGGCAGGTAAATCACGCTCATCTTTAGCCGAGCAATCTACTTCAATGGCGTTTGGATCTTTTGCTTGATTCAGGCGGTAAATACCCGCTTCAACAGGCACCCAATGCATTAAGTGTACTAACCAACGCGGCGTAATTGTGCTCAGCATTGGTACCGATTTAGTTGCATTTGAAAGCGTACGTGCGGCGACGTCGCCCAATGCAGTCTGATTATGATGAATATCTGTCATGTGAATCTCCTAGTAAAAATTAAGTAAAATTGATTAAAATATATATTAGTGATGCTGTAATATTTCTTGTGTAGATTTGTTTTCGTTACCAACATTCGTATGATGTGGGCTTGCATCTAGGGGCGCGGCCAACATTTGCGCTTGGGTAATATTGCTACCTTCAGGCACGCTGTGCGTCAACCAAACATTGCCGCCTATTGCAGAACCGCGGCCAATAGTGATACGGCCAAGCACTGTGGCTCCGGCATAAATCACGACATCATCTTCAACAATCGGATGTCGTGCATTACCCTTAATTAAGTTACCCTCTTCATCCGTTGGGAAGCGTTTTGCGCCTAGTGTTACCGCTTGGTAAATTCGAACATGCTTGCCTATGATGGCTGTTTCACCAATGACTACGCCCGTACCGTGATCTATGAAAAAGCTTTCATCAATGGTTGCGCCCGGGTGAATATCAATACCAGTGGCGGAATGTGCAATTTCAGAAATCATTCGGGCAATAAGAGCTAAGCCCAAACCATGCAATACATGTGCTAATCGGTAGTGCATAGTCGCTAATATTCCTGGGTAACATACCAGTACTTCATCGATACTTCTGGCAGCAGGATCACCTTCATAAGCAGCTTTTATGTCGGTATCAAGTAGTACGCGCACAGCAGGAAGTTGCTTTACAAACTCACGCACCGTTGCCACAGGCGTTTTTATGCTGTCATTGGATGATTGCTTTTGTTGTAACTGGCTACGCGTATCTGCCGCAAAATCAAGCTCCAGCTTCACTTGTGCTAGCAATTCGCGTAAAGCAACATCAAGCGTATGGCCAACAAAATAGTCGATCCCCTCGTCCTTTAAATCAGGCAAGCCTAAGCGATTAGGAAACAATGCCGCAGCCAAACCATCAACGACACCTTGCAAAACCTTGCGAGATGGAAGCTTTGGCGGCTTATCTCTTCGCTTTCTGCTTTCGAGTGATGTCAGTCGCAATTCACGCAACTGCAACACGATTTGGCTAATGCCTAAATCGCCGTTAGCAGAAAATTCAGCACTGCCGATATCAAGATTGTGTTTAATGTTTTTCATCATTTATAAATTTTGGTAAGACTTAATACTTGCAATAATTTAATGAAGACTTTTAGATAAATTGCACGAATTAAAAACGCAAAAAGCCAGCGGTCTTTCGACACGCTGGCTTCCGGTTGTCCGGTCAGCTCAAGCTAACTACAGGATAATTAGGTACTTAATATGTGCTGCTTATGGCCTTGATTTCTAAATATGTCTGCAATATACACCAGAATAAGTACGAAAAAAAGCTAAAAACAATAAAAAGCAAAACTATATTTTACCAAAAATTTTATAGTTAATTTAGTTATAAATATATTACTTAATATTCTTTTACATTATTTTAAATATTGATTAAAGTTTTATCTTTGAAATTTATAACGAAAGATTACTCACATGTTAAAAAAGCTATGGTTATTAGGATTACTCTTATCAACGAATATCGCATTGCCATCTAATGCAGTTGCTGATACTAGCTTATTAAACGTATCGTATGATGTTACCAGAGAATTTTACAAAGACTTTAATCCAGCCTTCGCGAAGTATTGGAAGCAGAAAACCGGTGAAACAGTCACCATTAATCAATCACATGGCGGCTCTAGTAAACAAGCCCGAGCTGTTACTGACGGTCTTGAAGCCGATGTGATCACCATGAATCAATCTCCTGATATTGATATTCTTTATGAACGTGCGAAACTAATTCCTAAAGATTGGCAAAAACGATTACCTAATGCCAGTTCACCAACCAGCTCAACAACCGTATTTTTGGTGCGCAAGGGAAATCCAAAGAATATCAAAGATTGGGATGATCTAATAAAGCCTGGCGTTGCTGTGGTAATCGCAAATCCTAAAACTTCTGGCAATGGTAAATATAGTTACTTAGCGGCTTGGGGTTATGTCATTAAAAAAGGTGGTGATGAAGCTAAGGCTAAGGAATTTGTCGGTAAGCTTTTCAAAAACGTACCAGTGTTGGATACCGGTGGGCGTGGCGCTACTACGACCTTTGCACAACGCGGCATTGGCGATGCATTACTAACGTTTGAAAATGAAGTGAATTTAATCAAAAAAGAATTGGGTGATCAATATGACGTGGTTTATCCATCAGCCAGCATTTTGGCCGAAAATCCAATTAGCATTGTCGACAAATATATTGATAAACATCATACCCGCGCCGTTGCTCAGGCTTATGTTGATTTCCATTATTCTGAAATAGGCCAAGAAATTGCTGCACAACATGACTTGAGGCCTTGGCTTGAGTCAGTTGCAAGCAAACATAAGTCACAATTTAAATCATTAGATTTATTTAGCGTAGACGAAATCTTTGGTGGCTGGGCAAAAGCACAAAAAACGCATTTTGCAGATGGTGGAAACTTCGACCAAATTTACAGCAAATAATACAAGAATTTAGTCGTCTGCATAAAAAAAGGAATTAGAGTAATGTCAAAAAGAAAAAGTGTTGCACCACACGTGGAGCAACTTAGATTACAACTTAAAGAATCATTACTGCTAGATTTAGATGATTACCGTTTAGCCGAACAATCTTCAGGTGAATTTAATAGTACGTTTATTGGGATTCAACTTAATAGCGAATTTCAACCGATTTATGACAGCTTAGCAGCTGACCTCTATGGACACGAGGCAATATTAAAACCTTCATTAGGGGGTGAATTAATTAGCACTTCTGACTTTGCCTTTACCTATGCAGAACAAACTGGGAAGTTGGTGCAATTTGACCGCGTAAGTAGAACGCTACATGTGCTAAATTTTAAGCAAATTTATGCGGAAAATGGCCTGCTATTTCTTAAGGTCCATCCTAAACTTTTAACTTCAGTGAATCAGCATGGCAAAGTATTTGAATTTATTTTGCATTCTAATTCCATCCCCACCAACCGTGTAGTGATTGAGATACAAGAAGCTCTGATTGAGCAAGATAAGCAATTGGCTGAGGCGATTGATAATTATCGAGATCGTGGATACCGTATTGCGATTGATGGATTTGGCAGTGCAAAATCACATGTTGATCGCCTTTGGAAGTTTGCACCGGATTTCGTTAAGCTGGATGCTGACTTGATAAATCAAGCTGAACATAACGACCGTATACGCAAAGCCTTGCCTGCCCTAGTTAAGGTAATTAAAGATTTAGGCGCACAACCGGTCATTAATGGAATAAACACACAGGTACAACTGAACATTGCAATTGAAAGCGGCGCAATCTTGTTTCAAGGAGATTTTCTTGGTAAACCTGTAGCAGCTAAGAAATTACAGCATTCTAATTTTTTCAAGGAGAAAGGTACCGTTACTCAGGTACATATTGCGGCTTAATGCCTGATTAATAATCCTAATTGGATATTACCCACTATTTTGACAGTAGCAACTCAATTTGAAATAAATTAGATCAAAGTTGCGATCCTGTTTTAACAAATATTTATCCGTACAATTAAATTACTTTTAGTTATATCAATATAGTTAAATATTATTTTTATATTATAAAAGTGTTTGTTATATTGTATGTCGCTTAAATAAACAAATAAATGAATCACCACCATGGCAAAACAAAAAAATGTACTACCCGGATTTAATTTATCACTAGGATACACCTTGCTCTATTTGAGTTTAATCGTGCTTATTCCCTTATCTGCAGCCTTTATTAAAACTACCGAATTAAGCTTTAATGAATTTTGGGCAGTTGTAACCGCTCCTAGGGTATTAGCCTCTTATAAATTAACTTTTGGCGCTTCACTACTAGCCGCCCTGATAAATGCTGTATTCGGTTTGCTGACAGCGTGGGTATTGGTACGCTATAGATTTCCCGGTAAAAAAATTATTGATGCCTTGGTAGACTTACCGTTTGCTCTGCCAACAGCAGTGGCCGGTATCGCGTTAACTGCGGTATATGCCGGTAATGGCTGGATTGGGTCATGGTTGGAGCCACATGGCATCAAGGTTGCTTTTACGCCATTGGGTGTGATTATTGCGCTAACTTTTATTGGCTTGCCGTTTGTAGTGCGTACCGTACAACCTGTTTTAGAAGATTTAGAAGCAGAAACTGAAGAAGCCGCGGCTAGCCTAGGCGCTAACCGTTGGCAGACTTTTACTAAAATTATCTTTCCAGCTATTTGGCCAGCATTACTAACAGGTTTCGCCTTGGCGTTTGCCCGTGCTATTGGCGAATATGGCTCAGTAATTTTTATTGCCGGCAATGTGCCATTTGTATCAGAAATTACCCCATTAATTATTATTACCAAGCTTGAGCAATATGAATATGCCAGCGCAACAGCTGTGGCAGTAGTTATGTTAGTTATTTCATTCCTACTGCTCTTTGCGATTAATGGCTTGCAGTGGTGGTCTAATCGTCATGTTAGCGCTGTGCGCTAGTACTTATGTAACCAAGAGTTCTTATACTACTCAAGAATACTTATGGCACTAAAAACTAACACAAAAATAATCTTATCGAGAATCAATAATGTCTTCAGCACCGATTTCACAGCACAGTAGTTATCACAAAAAAGTAGCGCGTAGTCGCGCAACCTCAGAACCTATTTGGATACGCTGGTTGTTGATAGGCATAACCTTGATGTTTTTAAGTTTGTTTTTATTAGTACCGCTCGCGGCAGTGTTTACCGAGGCTTTACGTAAAGGCTTTGACACTTACATTACCGCCTTAAGTGATCCGGATGCGTTATCTTCTATCAAGCTCACGCTAATTGCCGCTGCTATTGCTGTGCCGCTTAATCTTGTATTTGGTGTGGCTGCAGCTTGGGCGATTGCTAAATTTGAGTTCAGAGGAAAAAGCATCTTAATTACCTTAATCGACTTACCTTTTGCGGTTTCACCGGTCATTGCTGGTTTAATTTACGTTTTGATCTTTGGTATGCAGGGCTGGGTTGGCTCAACATTGATAGACCACGATTTGAAGGTGATCTTCGCCATCCCCGGTATTGTATTAGCCACGGTTTTCGTCACATTTCCATTTGTCGCCCGCGAGTTAATCCCTTTGATGCAGGCGCAAGGTAAAGACGAGGAGGAAGCTGGTTTAGTGCTTGGCGCTTCAGGCTGGCAGATTCTCTGGCGCATTACTCTACCTAATGTGAAATGGGGTTTGTTGTATGGCGTTATTTTAACCAATGCAAGGGCTATGGGCGAGTTTGGCGCGGTATCTGTGGTTTCGGGACATATTCGTGGCATGACCAACACCATGCCACTACATGTTGAGATTTTATACAACGAGTATAACTATGCCGCGGCTTTTGCCGTGGCGTCTTTACTCGCTTTGTTGGCATTAGTGACATTGGCACTTAAAAGCTTTATTGAATGGAATGTTGAACGCAATGCGCAACAGCATGAACAGAGTTTTAATTAGTAATTTACCTAGAGTTAAGTTATTTAATAGCCCCTTAAGTAAAATAATTTAAATACAAGTAGTTTTAAATTGGAATAAAAAGATGAGTATCGAAATACGCAATATTAGAAAAAACTTTGGCAGTTTTAGTGCATTGAACGATGTCAGCCTTGATGTGCCTAGCGGCGAGCTAGTGGCTTTGCTTGGCCCTTCCGGATGCGGAAAAACAACACTATTACGCATTATCGCTGGCTTGGAAACACCCGATTCTGGCAGCATACATTTTCATGGTGAAGATGCTACCGCAAGACAAGTTCGTGACCGAGAAGTAGGTTTCGTGTTCCAGCATTATGCATTATTTCGGCACATGACGGTGTTTGAAAACGTTGCTTTTGGCTTGCGTGTCCGTCCAAAAGAAACGCGCCCCTCTGATGCTGAAATTAAAAGGCGCGTACATGAACTGCTAGAACTAGTGCAACTAGATTGGCTGGCAGATCGTTATCCTCCACAATTATCAGGCGGTCAACGTCAGCGTATTGCTTTGGCACGTGCATTGGCAGTAGAGCCAAAGGTATTGTTGTTAGATGAACCATTTGGTGCGCTGGATGCAAAAGTACGTAAGGAACTACGCCGTTGGTTGCGCCGCCTGCATGATGAATTGCACATTACCAGTATTTTTGTCACGCATGATCAGGAAGAGGCGCTTGAAGTCGCGGATCGCGTGGTGGTGATTAACAAAGGTAGAATTGAACAAGTCGGTTCTCCGCAAGAAGTTTACGACCACCCATCGTCACCATTTGTTTATCAGTTCTTAGGCAATGTAAATCAATTCCAAAGCCATATCCATCAAGGTGAAGCGAAAATAGGCGATGTTGGTGTGAAAATTGATGCTCATCATGAGACGCAAAATTGCGCAGCATTAGCCTTTGTACGACCACATGATATTGAAGTATTCAAAGAGCGCCAAGGCGATAAGCCAGTGTTTGAAGCGGTGGTAAGTTACATACATGCCATAGGACCGTTGGTAAGATTGGAGCTAAAGCGAGCAGATCAGGAAGAGTTAATTGAGGCTGAACTCACCCAAGTTCGCTTCCGAGAGCTTGGACTTGTGCAAGGTGAACATGTATTTGTTTACCCGCGTAACGTAAGAGTATTTTTAGACAAATCTGCTTAATATTCACGTTTAGAATAGATTGTTTGTTTGAGCACTTTAGTTAGTTAAAGTGCTTGATAAAATCGCTGCACCTATAATGCCAGCCTGATCACTAGAATTTGAGATTTTAACCTCAATTTCACCGCGTAATACCGGGATCAGCGCTGCGTTTAGCGTGGTATCAAATATATCAGCCATTAAATCCCAAGCGTGGCTCATGCCGCCACCTATCAAAATCAAGTGAATATCCAACACTTTAATAATATTAGCAATAGCAATTGCTAAATTCACGCCGGCAAGTTCATAAGCTTTGATCGCATTAATGTCCCCTGCCCTAGCTAGACTTGCAATTGCATCAACCATAAGAGTTTTACCCGTGAAATCTTGGTAACTCAGTGAAACACCAGTGGCTGATGCATATTGCTCCATGCAACCATGATTACCACAGCCGCATAAGCGACCATTTGGCACGGTAATCATGTGTCCAATTTCCATCGCCATGCCATGCCGACCCCCAAATGGCTGGCCATTTAAAATTAAACCACCTCCAACGCCAGTGCCTAAACCTACATAGATCAGATCTTGAACTCGCACCATAGTAGAGACTTTATCTCCTGAATTTAGACTACAAAACTCACCGTAGGCAGCCACCAGCGCATCATTTTCAACTAGCACAGGTAGTTTAATTATTGCGGACAATGCCGCACTTAAATCTACATTCAAAAGGCCAGGTAGATTAGGGGATTGCAATATTAATTGTGTATTAGGTTCTATAAATCCAGGGAAACCGATGCCAATTGCACTCACATCAGGATGCTTTTTAAGCATCTCATTAATGGCATTGGCCGTGACTTCTAAAATCTTATGCCAAGCAACATCGGCTGGATTATTTTTACAAATTTCAGAGAAGTTAGCTTGAAAGCGCATGTCGTCAATAACCAGACCATCGCCTAAGATTCCTAGACGCAAATTAGTGCCGCCAACATCTATGCCCATTAACATCTTACTGTTGCCCTTTTTAGCCATAGCACTAGTGTCTGTCAGTCCGTGCAATGGTTTCTGTGATGTATTGCTGCTGAGCCTCACTAAGCTGCGTCCAATTAAAACGCCAATGCCAATTGCCCGACGATGTCCCTGGCGTGTTCATGCGATGGCTAGAGTTTAGCGCTAATAAGTCTTGCATAGGAATAATGGCTAAATGTGCCTTAGACTCAAGCGCCAAATCAATTAAATCATTAGGCATATCAATGATATGTTCGGCAGAGCGATAGCCATGCAAATAAGCATATAAATGATGGCGTTGCTGCTCGTCTAAAGTGTTATACCAGCCTACCGTAGTGTCGTTATCGTGCGTTCCGGTGTAAACCACACTATTTTCTTCAATATGATGCGGCAAATATGGATTATCTTCAGTGCCGCTAAAGGCGAACTGTAAAATCTTCATGCCCGGCAAATTGTATTTATTTCTCAATGCATCGACTTCATCAGTAATAATGCCTAAGTCTTCTGCCACCAGACTAATATCGGGCAGAGCCTTTTTAATAGCTCCTAACAAGGCATCTCCAGGTGCCAACACCCATTCACCATTGATCGCAGTATTCTCATTTGCCGGAATCTCCCATGCGGCTTCCAATCCTCTAAAGTGATCAATGCGAACAATATCAAATAGTTCGCTCTGCGTAAGCATACGAGAAATCCACCAAGCATAACCGTCAACGGCCATTGCATCCCAATCATAATGTGGGTTACCCCAGCGCTGACCTGTTTCACAAAAGTAATCTGGCGGCACACCAGCCACCACGGCCATATTTTTATCGGAATCAAGCTTAAACAAATGAGGTTGCGCCCACACTTCGGCGCTATCGTAAGCCACGAAAATAGGAATATCACCAAATAGATACACTTCTTTTGTCGCGGCATAGGCCTTAAGCTTCAGCCACTGGCTAAAAAAAACAAACTGTGTAAATTGGATGATGGCAATTTCTTGTGAGAGCTCTTTACTAACAAGCTCTAAGGTTTTCGCCTCTTTGTGTTTGTAATTATCTGGCCAATATTGCCAGCCCGCTTGGTTTAACTTATTTCGAACTACTAAAAATAAGGAAAAATCTTTAAGCCAATGTTTATGTTTTTTACAAAAGTCAGCAAAGTTTTTAGTTTGTTTTTTGTCTTCAGATTTCGAGAAAGCTGAGTAAGCTTTTGCAATTAAGTCTGATTTACTGGTGATTAAGTCAGTTAAATCATCTTTGCTTAATAATCCCTGCGCCTGTAAAGCCTCTAAGCTAATAAAATCAGGATTACCTGCATGCGCCGATAAACATTGGTAAGGTGAGTTGTCCGCATGCGGCATATTAATCGGTAGCGTTTGCCAAACGCTTGCGCCTATGTCGGCTAAAAAATCAACGAATCGATAAGCCTCAGCGCCTAAATCTCCCACATAACTAGCGCTTGGTAGCGAGCTGATATGCAGTAAAACACCTGTGCGGCGTTGACTTAAAAGTGATAAATCTAGGGGCTGTGTCATTTAGTGCCTAGCTTGAAAATATTGTTATTAAAAAAGTCAGGACACAATTATTAGCTGGCCTTATCGACTAAGCTTGTCCTCGACGCATGGTACCGGCATTATCAGCGTTACCACCACCAGCACTAATCGACTGATGCAAAACCTTGGGAACTGGTTGCTGTAGTAGCGTATACAAATTAATCAGATTACGACGGTATAACTGATCGAAACTTGCTACGCTATCGGATGAATTATAATCACCAAACCACCAAAACCAATCCGAGCCTTCGCAAATAGCCAATTGGCGCTCACAGGCGGCCAACTGAACCGAATCTAAATTCGCTTTAGACAATACTTTGTCATAAGTTTCCTTAGCCGCGCAAAGTAAATCCCATGCTAAATTTTTGTCTTTACTACCTATCCAAGTGCTAAAAGTGCCATACACCCAACTACCCGCCGCTACCTGTGGCAAGACCGGCGCCGATAATCCCTTAGTTTTGTATTCATTAGATTGATACAGGTCAACAATGTCGCTAAAAGTGCTCATTAGAATATTAGGATGATTGGCTAATGCTGCATAAAGTTCATTTAAAAAGTAATAGCCATTGTATGGATAATATTCCCAAGCATTTTCACCATCTAAAATTACACTTACGATTTTAGCTTGCTTGTTAGCACTATCGCCTGTTTGTTGAATACGTTCTAGTGATCGAATAAAGTCGTTCACAGCATCTGTGGCATTCATTTTGGCGTATTCAAAGCCGATTTTATCTGACAATTGATCGTCTCTAAAGAAACATAAAATGTCATTTTTTCCATTAGTGACACGATAAGGTTGATACAAATAGTCATTAACATGATCAATGCTTAAATGAGATTTCACTAAGCTGTTGGCGAGCACCGCCTGTCCGGTGGCAGCCCATTCCAAACCATGCTCAGCCATTAGCGACAAGGCTGCATGCGAGATGCCGCCTTCAGCCGGCCACATGCCGCGTGGCTTTGCACCAAAGCGTGTAGCGTGTGTTGTTTGGGCCGAGACGATGTGTGAAATCGCACGAGCTTGTCCGCCAGCATACTTTGATGTTTCTGGCAAAGGCGCGTCAGGCATAGCATCTAAAGTCGACTTAAAATCCAACAACAAAGGCAATATTGGATGATAGTGAGGTGTGGTGGAAATCTCAATTTGCTTACGGTCCATTAAGGCTTTATAACGCGGAATTAACTGTGCAATGGTTTCACTAATCACTTTAAATAGTTGCTGCCGTTCTTCTAAGGTAAATAGCACCCCTTTAGTCATCAATGCTTGCACCACTTTATTACTGCGGCGCAGGCTTTCACCACACCAAGCTAAGTGGTACCAAACCAACAAATCGGCTTTATATTGTGCACTTAGATAATGAAATTCATCATTAGACGTCATCGATTCTACGAGCTGATAAATCTGCAAGAGACGCTGATAATGCGGAAAAGGACTCAGCATTTTTTCGTGGTGGCTTTTAAAACAGCTTTGCACAATCAAGTGACATTGGTCTTGATTAATGGCCGCTAAATCTTCTTCAACTAACAACGCTAATAAAGGGTCGCGAATATTATTCGCTTTAAATTGATCGCTATAATCTTCGAGTTGATCTAACAAAATCGGCACGAAGTTAAAGCTGACACGCGCAGCAGGATTTGCCTCAAGATGGAAGGCCATGTCGCTGTAATCTTTAATCGCGTGTAAATAGGTCCACGGCAACACATATTCATTGGTGACAATATCACGATAATCTGGCTGATGCATGTGCCAATAAAGATTTAGATATAACTTAGGACTTGTAGACTTCACTTAAATACGCAACCTTAACAATAAAATTAATAACTATTTGACTATAAATATGTAAATATTTCACGTCAAATCTATTCGTAGTAAACGCTGTAGTCTGATTAGCTGAGACTAAATCACTCGGTATAAATCTTGCCCCAACATATCTGGCGTCACCAAGGTAATACCTTTTTCAGACACATAAAAACGTTTAGCATCTAGGGCTAAATCGACGCCAATTTGCATACCTTCTGGAATATTGCAACCACGATCAATCACCACATTTTTCAACACTACATGACGGTTGATGGTTACTTTTGGCAACACTACAGAACCTTCAACACTGCTGTAACTATGAACGCGCACACCTGAAAACAAAACCGAATTTTTGACGGAAGAGCCGCTAATTAAGCAACCGCCAGAAACCAGAGAATCTGTGGCTTCACCTGTTCTGCCAACATCTTGAAATACAAATTTAGCTGGTGGCAATTGCTCTTGGTAGGTCCAAATAGGCCATTCTATATCGTATAAATTAAGCTCAGGAATCACTTTAGTCAACTCCATATTAGCTTCCCAATAAGCATCTATCGTCCCAACATCACGCCAATAGTAATTACCATTAACTGCGCCTACGCAGCTATCGGTAAAGCGATGTGCTTGTATTTTATATTTTTTAATAATGTACGGAATAATATCCGCGCCAAAATCGTGACTGGATTTGGAATCGCCTGCATCACGAATAAGCTGTTCATACAAGAACTTAGCGTTAAATACATAAATACCCATGCTAGCGAATGCTTTAGTCGTATCACCTGGCATGTGTTTTGGCTGTGCTGGTTTCTCAGCAAACTCAATCACACGATCAGTATCATCCACGGCAAGCACACCAAAGCCTTTAGCGTCTTCTAGTGGCACATTGATGCAGGCAACTGTCATATCGGCATTACTCACCACATGTGTGGCTAACATTTTGCCATAATCCATTTTATAGATATGATCGCCTGCCAATATCAAAATATATTCGCCACCATTTTCACGCAACAAGTCTAGATTCTGATATACCGCATCGGCCGTCCCTCTGTACCATTCTTCAGAAATACGCTGTTGCGCTGGGATGATATTGACGTATTCATTAAATTCACCACGTAAGAAACCCCAACCGCGTTGAATATGTTGAATTAAACTTTGTGCTTTATATTGTGTCGCTACATTAATGCGACGTATGCCTGAATTGACACAATTAGACAATGGAAAATCAATAATTCTAAATTTACCACCAAATTGTACGGCAGGCTTAGCGCGCCAGTCAGTTAAGTTCTTCAAACGACTACCACGACCACCAGCAAGAATAATAGCCGCTGTATTTTTGGTTAATGTACTAATAAAACGATCCGAATGTTTATCTTGCGGCATGATGCCCTCCTGAAGTTTGACCATCCATTGACTTTAACTAGCTGGGCCAACTAGTTTAAATTTCCGCCTAACTGTACTTAAGGTACATTATAATCAGCTTAAAGCACTATAATCTAGCTAATAAGACTAAAAATTAAAAAAATATTTGTTAGAAAATTAAGAGGGAATGTATCTTGGTAAAATCTACAGCAACGCTGCTACAAGCCGACATTAATACCAACGCTAACACAGTGTTAAAGAAAAAGCTCAATTCAAGTGGATTATCAGCGGGATCGGCCAAATCTTTGCAACTAATATTAAAGGCCAAACACCACGACCCTTTTAGCTACTTAGGCCAACATGTAACTGAAGATGGCTTTGTCTATCGTGCTTTTTTACCCAATGCCACTAACGTTTACATTGAAAGCTCCAAAACTTGGGTTAAATTAGACAAAATACATAACGATGGTTTATTTGAATGGCATGGTGCAAGCGCACTTAAAACGCCATGTTTACTTAAAATAGAGTGTGCTGACCATAGTTATGAGTCATACGACCCGTATACTTTTTCTTCTAGCATCACACCTGACGAGCTTTATTTATTTGGTGAAGGCCGGCTAAAGCAAGCTTACAAAACGTTGGGTGCGCAGTGGATCACGCAAGATAATATTGATGGTGTTCGTTTTGCTGTTTGGGCGCCAAACGCTGAGCGCGTGAGTGTTACCGGCAACTTTAATGGCTGGGATGGCCGAATTCATTCTATGCGCGCACATGGCGCCAGTGGTGTATGGGATATATTCATTCCAAGCCTGACCATAAGTGACACCTATAAATTCGAAATTCGCAATCGTCAAACGGGTAGCGTGTTAGTAAAAACCGATCCATATGGCTTTGAGTTTGAACAACGCCCAGGTACCGCAGCAAAAATCAGTAAAAGTTATCACCAATGGCAAGATAAGCATTGGCTAAATTCACGCAAGAAGAATGATTGGTTACATGCGCCGTTTAATTGTTATGAAGTGCACTTGGGCTCTTGGCAGCGCAATGATAAAGGTCATTTCTTAAGCTACCGGGAAATGGCAACCACCCTAGTGCCTTACGTGGCTGAAATGGGTTATACGCACATAGAACTAATGCCAATTTCAGAACATCCACTGACGGAATCTTGGGGCTACCAAACCACAGGCTATTTTGGTGTGACTAATAGATTTGGCTCGCCAGATGATTTACGTTTTTTAATTGACGCTTTTCATCAAGCCAATATCGGTGTAATTCTTGATTGGGTACCAGGCCATTTTCCAAAAGACGATTGGGCCTTAGCTCGTTTTGATGGCACAGCTTTATACGAGCATGAAGATCCGCGCCTAGGCGAACATCAAGATTGGGGTACTTATATATTCAACTACGGCCGTAACGAAGTGCGTAACTTCTTAATGGCTAACGCGCATTATTGGCTGACTGAATTCCACATTGATGGCTTTCGGGTAGATGCGGTCGCCTCTATGCTTTACCTTGATTACTCACGTAAAGTTGGTGAATGGCTACCCAATAAATTTGGTGGCCGTGAAAATCTTGATGTGATTGATTTCTTGAAACAGTTCAACGTCATGGTGGGTGAAGAATTTCCTGGTGTACTAACGATAGCCGAAGAATCTACCGCTTGGCCTGGTGTATCTAGGCCAGTTTATTTGGGTGGTTTAGGCTTTAGTATGAAATGGAATATGGGCTGGATGAACGACACGCTTTCATATATTGAAAACGACCCAGTGCATAGGCGTTATTACCACGACATGCTTACTTTTGGTCAGCTTTACGCCTATTCAGAAAATTTTGTATTGCCATTCTCACATGATGAAGTGGTACACGGAAAACATTCTTTACTCGACAAAATGCCTGGCGATACATGGCAAAAGTTCGCAAATCTGCGCTTGTTAGCCACACATCAAATGACATCTCCTGGTAAAAAACTCAACTTTATGGGCAACGAGTTTGGTCAAGGACGCGAATGGAACGTAAACAGTAGCCTGGATTGGCATTTGCTAGGTGATGAATATGCAGGACACGCTTGGCATCAAGGCGTAAAGTTAGCCAATTCAGATTTAAATAAACTGTATAAAAACGTAACTGCCTTGCATAGCCTTGATTTTGAGCACCAAGGCTTCGAATGGATAGACTGTCACGACACGGAACAGTCAATAATCAGCTTCATTAGACGGGGCTTAGACAATAGTTTTGTTATAATAGTGTTGAACTTTACGCCTGTGTTACGCAATCAATATAGAATTGGCGTACCACAAGCTGGCACTTACCATGAAATATTTAATAGCGATGCAGCCTGTTACGGTGGTAGTAATAGCGGAAACGGACCAGCATTAAATACTGAAAATATTGCATGGATGCATCATAATCAATCGCTTGTAATAACTTTGCCACCTTTGGCTGGTATCGTTTTACAATTAAAATAACTTAATAAAAAGCACTTTCACATCAATGGCAACGTTAACTGAACTACCAGTATGGCAAACACTTTGTCTACATAAAGAAAAAGTTATTTCCACACACATGCGCGATTTATTCGCAAAAGACCCTGATCGTTTTAATAAATTTAGTCTTATGTTTGATGATTTATTATTAGATTACTCTAAGCATTTAATTAACGATGAAACAATGCCATTACTAATGAAAATGGCCCGTGAATCAAAAATTGAAAGCTGGCGAGACCGCATGTTTGCGGGTGAAAAAATCAATATCACTGAAAATCGTGCTGTGTTGCATACCGCCCTGCGCAATCGAGACAACACACCTGTGATGGTCGACGGCAAAGATGTGATGCCAGATGTGAACGCTGTGCTAGCGCAAATGCGTGGTTTTTCAGAAAAAGTTCGCGATGGAAGCTGGCTAGGCTATAGCGGAAAACGTATTACTGACATCGTGAATATCGGTATTGGCGGTTCAGATTTGGGTCCTGTAATGGTTTGTGATGCCTTAAAACCATATGCAGGACCAGACCTAGAAATACACTTTGTATCGAATATTGATGGGGCGCATTTAATGCGTTCTTTAGAAGTGTGCGACCCTGAAACTACATTATTCATAGTCGCATCAAAAACATTCACTACGCAAGAAACCATGACCAATGCCCTCTCCGCACGGACTTGGTTTTTGGCCACAGCGAAGGATGAAGCGCATGTTGCAAAACACTTTGTAGCCCTTTCTACCAATGCCAAAGCAGTACAAGCGTTTGGTATCGACACCAATAATATGTTTGCCTTTTGGGACTGGGTGGGCGGACGCTATTCGCTTTGGTCGGCCATCGGTTTATCTATTGCCTTATATGTCGGCATGGACAACTTTGAAGCCCTACTCACTGGCGCACATGAAATGGATATCCATTTCAAAACTGCGCCGCTAGAACAAAATATGCCAGTTATCATGGCGCTAGTAGGCATTTGGTATAACAACTTTTTCCATGCCGATACGCATGCAATTTTGCCTTACGATCAAGGAATGTCTCGCTTCCCGGCGTATATGCAACAAGCGGATATGGAAAGCAATGGCAAGTTTATTTGCCGTGATGGCAGTCGCGTAAAATACAAAACAGGTCCAGTAATTTGGGGTGAAGCTGGCACCAATGGTCAGCATGCATTTTACCAACTGATTCATCAAGGAACGCAAATTGTACCGTGTGACTTTTTAATGCCAGTACATAGCCATTACGCTATCGGCAAAAACGGTTACGCGCATCATAAAATTTTGCTAGCAAACTTTTTAGCACAAACACAATCGCTAATGCTTGGTAAAACGGAACAACAGGCGCGTACAGAGTTAGAACAACAAGGCATGACTGGTGAAGCGCTTGAGAATCTTTTACCGCATAAAGTATTTGAAGGTAACCGTCCTAGCACGTCTATTATGTTCGATAAACTTACACCGAATACTTTAGGTCGATTAATTGCTTTATATGAACATAAAATTTTCGTGCAAGGCATGATTTGGGATATTAATAGTTACGACCAATGGGGCGTAGAATATGGCAAACAAATTGCACAGCAAATCTTGCCGCAGTTAGCTAACGATGAAATAGTCAGCAATTACGACAGCTCAACGAATGGTTTAATCAACCACACCAAGACACATCGCTAATATATTGAATATGCTTATTAAAAAATCCCAACAGCAGTGATGCTAGTTGGGATTTTTTTCGAAAGCACACAGTTATTTCTTAAATGCTAAGAACTGACAATAGTCTATAAGTTAAGGGTTACTGTTGCCTCGAGATATTGAAGATAAATAAGCGAAATGTCGGCTCTAACAGTTGGCTAATGAGTAAATTTATACAAGTAATATCCTTGTCATGTAAATTTCATACCATAAACGAATATCGCAGATATTTGCATTTCCGACAGCAATAATAAAAATTCTGTAAATCCTATGAAATTAAAACTTCCGAGTCAAACTTATCATTTAATTCCTTGCATCTTAATGCTTATGGGATTAATTATTTCGTTTAAAAGCATGGCGCAAGA
>CAIYLB010000119.1 GCA_903926935.1 uncultured Pseudomonadota bacterium | reverse complement strand
TGAAATTACGTGGCCTAATGGCTATTCCAGCACCCACTAACGATGAGAATAAACAGCGGGCGCAATTCAAACAAGTGCGAGAATGTTATGATGCATTGCGGGCAAAAGGATTTGCGCTAGACACCTTATCCACAGGCATGTCAGATGATTACTTGATAGCCATTGAGCAAGGTTCAACAATCGTAAGAATCGGTTCGGCTTTATTTGGTGCAAGAAAGTAGACATAAAGCACACATCAAGCAATGAAGCAAAGCGATTAGACAAAATAAACAAGCGTCGTTTAATATTAAAACAGGATTATCAGCAAATGAAAATTAGCTTTATTGGTGGCGGTAACATGGCTAAAGCCATTATTGGCGGCTTGAAAAACAATGGTTTTAATACTGCAGAAATTACGGTAATAGAGCTTGATGCGGAAAAGCGCGTGCAACTTAGCAAAGAATTTAGTGTGCAAACAAGTGCGGATTATATTGATGTGAGCAACACCGACGTTATCATTTTAGCGGTTAAGCCTCAGCAATTACGTGAAGTATGCAGCTTGTTACTACCAATACTGAGTACTCAACTAGTCATTTCTATTGCAGCTGGCATTAGAAGCCAAGATATTTCTCGCTGGTTAGATGGTTATAAATCCATCGTGCGTGTAATGCCAAACACGCCAGCACAAATTCAAGCTGGCGTTTCTGCGCTTTATGCAGACGCAAGCCTCAGCCAAGTACAACGTGACCGCGCCGCTACCATTATGATGGCGGTTGGGAAAATACTGTGGCTAGAGGATGAGGCTAAAATGGATGCGGTGACTGCAATATCTGGCAGTGGCCCAGCTTATGTTTTTTATCTAATCGAAGCTTTACAAGATGCGGCAGTCGGTCTTGGACTTAAAGCTGAAGATGCGCGTATGCTCGCCTTGCAAACATTTGCCGGCGCGAGCTTATTGGCAGCACAAAGTAATGAAGATATCCAAACGCTACGTGCGCAGGTGACGTCAAAAGGCGGCACCACCGAGCAAGGCATTCTGGCCTTGGAAGCGGCCAACATTAAAAGTGCCATCATGAGCGCGGCTAAAGCGGCGGCGGAGAAGTCTGTCTTGCTGGGCGATCAACTTGGCGCATAAAAACTACTGCATCGCCTATGCTGTTGCTTGATTATTAATTTTTGGTGGGATAATTAAATGTTAGATAACGCTATTTTGTTTTTACTACAAACCCTACTCGGGCTTTTTACGCTGGCATTTTTGTTGCGCTTTTATTTTCAGCTAACAAAAGTTTCTTTTCAAAATCAAGCCGCCCAAGCCATTGTTACACTAACAAATTTTGCTGTAAAGCCAATGCGACGATTAATGATGATGCTAGGCAATTTCGGCATACCAAAAATAGATATCTCTACCCTATTGCTAGCCTATATCACACAATTTATTCTTACCATTGCCACTTTATGGTTACAAGGCTTTCCCTTATTAATTGTTGGCAATAGCATCTGGACAACGATTCTAGCCGTGGCGCTCATTGGCATTATAAGCATGAGCATCACTATTTTCTTGTACGCAGTGCTGATACAAGCCGTTTTAAGTTGGGTAAATCCACATACACCCATCGCACCTATTTTAAATAAACTCACGGATCCAATATTGAGTGTACTTAGAAAAGTTATCCCCACCGCCGGCAATATAGACTTTAGTTCGCTTGCCTTTATTATTGTGGCGCAGCTTTTACTAGTTTCAATATTCATGCCATTGGAAAACAGCTTATTAGCCAGTTTAATCAAATAGCATTAATACAAAACGTCGCTAGTCCAAAAGAAACAAGCTTACTGGAAAATACTACATCAAAATAATATCAAAAGACCTTTGGTTATATTGTGACTCTACCTGCAAGGAAATTGGTTTGCCTATAAAGTCAGATAAATTTGCTAAACTTTGTGACTCTTCATCCAGTAGCATATCAATCACTTTGGGTGCTGCCAGCACACGCAACTCACGCGCATTAAACTGACGCGCTTCTCGCAACAATTCACGTAAAATTTCATAGCAAACTGTTTGTGCGGTTTTTTGCTCTCCTCGCCCCTGACAGGCTGAGCAAGGCTCACAGAGTACATGCGCTAAGCTCTCTCGTGTGCGTTTGCGCGTCATCTCAACCAATCCTAGCGGCGTAAAGCCATTTACACCTATGCGTGACCTATCGCTAGCAACAGCTTTTTGCAATGCCTCTAATACCGTAACACGCTGTGTATCTTCGTCCATATCAATAAAATCAATAATAATAATACCGCCTAAATTTCTTAGGCGTAATTGGCGGGCAATGGTTTGCGCCGCTTCTAAATTGGTTTTAAAAATAGTGTCAGATAGATTTTTACCACTAACAAAACTACCAGTGTTCACATCAACGGTTGTGAGCGCTTCGGTTTGGTCAAATATCAAATAACCGCCAGATTTAAGCTCAACCTTGCGTGACATGGCTTTTTCAATTTCTTGTTCGATATTATACAAATCAAACAGCGGACGCTCGCCTTGATAATGGACTAATTTATCAAGCGCGGTAATCGCATATAAATTTGCAAAATCCACTAATTTTTGAAAGGTTTCACTTGAATCGATACGTACGACTTCAGTGCCCGCACAAACCACATCACGCAAGACGCGCATCGGTAAACTTAAGTCTTGAAATATCAACGAGCGCTCGGGCACCGTGGTGCTTTTTGCACGAATATGCGCCCAAGTCTTAGTTAAATAATCAATATCTGCCAGCAGCTCTTCATCAGTAGCAGTTTCAGACATCGTTCTTATAATGTAGCCACCCACACGATTTTCTGGCAGCAGGCCTATCAAGCGGGCTCTAAGCAACTCTCGCTCAGATTCTTGCTCTATGCGCTGCGATACGCCGATATGATCTTGCTGCGGCAAATAGACTAGAAAACGTCCAGCAATACTAATATGTGTGGTAAGTCGCGCACCTTTAGTGCCAATCGGCTCTTTTATCACTTGCACCATTAACGACTGACCTTCATGCAACACACTTTGAATCGGCAGCTGCGCCTCCGAGTCACCACATTCCAGAACGTCGCCAGCATGCAAAAAAGCTGCGCGTTGCAGACCCATTTCCACAAAAGCAGATTGCATGCCCGGCAATACACGACAAACCACGCCGCGGTAGACATTGCCGACCAAACCCAATGATGAACTACGTTCAATTTGCAATTCCTGCACCACGCCATTTTCAATAATGGCAATACGCGTCTCTTGCGGCGTTACATTAATTAATATTTCTTCACTCACTTTTGTTTCTCTTTTAACTTAATATTTAAATTCTATAATACGAATGCTAGCCGTGTATTTATGGGCGATGCTTTTATCATTAATGTTTTCTTGAGATACTTAAAGTATTAATTTTTTATTATCCCTCTCAAATATCATTCATCCACCGCAGGCATCCCCACGGCAAGCCGAGGTCACAAAAATAGCTACGTTATATTGCCAGACTCATAATTTCTAAATGGTTATTTTTTAAGTCACATTTTCTAAGTAAATTCGCCGTTTCATACAAAGGCAAACCCATCACACCAGTGTAGCTACCTTCTATGCGTTTAATCCAGGCACCTGCGGCGCTTTGTATTCCATAACTGCCCGCTTTATCACGGTGATCGCTGCCGGCTATATAAGCCTCTATTTGCGCTACTGACAAAACCATCATCTCGACTACCGTGGTAGATAATACCACTTCAATCTGATTGTTAAATGCTAATGCCACTGCCGTATGCACATGATGCACTCTGCCAGAAAGGCTAGCTAAAATTCGCCGGGCATCGTTATCATCTTCCGGCTTACCAAGCACTTGTTCATCTAAGACCACAGTAGTGTCTGCAGCTAAGATTGGCCTCAGCAGTTGTGTTGGAGTTAAGGCTTGCAAACAAGCCTCGGCTTTTTGACGCGCCAAACGCATCACATAATCAATCGGACTCTCGTTCAGACTTTGTGTTTCATCAATATCCGCCGGTAATGTTAAGCACAATATACCAATCTGCTTTAACAATTCAACGCGTCTAGGACTACGCGAAGCAAGATAAATTACAGGCGCTACAGAGGTTTTATCACGCATCATTTAATTACTCTACTTTTTCTTGTTCAACATTAGCTTACTCATGCAGGCACTTTAATTTACTATATTGATATTATCAAAGCATTAATTTAAAAAGCTGATCTTAATTGACTTTTACTTCATTGGTTTGAACATTTAATTTAAGGGATTTACATGACTGAATGGGCGGTACTTTTTAAAATCACGGTCGCTTTATTTGCCATTGTGAATCCGATTGGAAGCGTGCCTATTTTCATAAGCGCAACTGATGGCTGGGGCCGTGAAGATCGGGCAAGAACCGCTAAAATTGTCGCGATCACAGTATTCACAGTGCTTTCCATATCGGCTTTTTTAGGTGACAAAATTCTTAATTTTTTCGGCATTAGCATTCCCTCTTTTCAGGTCGGCGGCGGTATATTACTCATGCTTATCGCCATTTCTATGATGCACGCCAAGCAGAGTGGAACAAGACAAACACCAGAAGAAGCACAAACGCTGGCTGAACGCGAAGCCATTGCGATTGTGCCACTCAGCATTCCGCTATTAGCCGGTCCTGGTGCTATCAGTAATATGATAATAGCGGCGCAACAAAACAGTAGTTTTTCTGGGCATTTATCATTAGTAATACCGGTTTTCATTATTGCCGTCATTATTTGGCTGGTCCTTAGATTAAGTGCAAGCATTTCTAGTCAACTCGGTAGTATAGGCATTAACATTGTGACGCGTTTGATGGGGTTAGTTTTAGCGGCTATGGCCGTTGAATTTGTAGCACATGGTCTTATAGGCTTGTTTCCCAGACTATCAGGCTAGTTTGGGTTAAAATACGAAGTAGCAGATTGCGAACTAACCATCAAACTAATCCTTAAATTTAAAGACATAAAATCATGCAATGGATGCCACATGCCACCGTCGCGGCAATCGTAGAAGATAACGGGAAGTTTTTATTGGTTGAAGAAACCACAGATCGTGGCAACCGTTTCAATCAACCCGCAGGGCATTTAGAAGATAATGAATCCTTAATTGAAGCTGTAATACGCGAAACACTGGAAGAAACGGCTTATACCTTTAAACCAGAAGCATTACTGGGCATTTATCATTGGAAGCATGAGCATAACAACACCACTTATTTGCGTTTTGCCTACATTGGTAGCGTAATTAATCGTCAGCCAAATTTAGCGCTTGATGAGGGGATCATATGCGCCGTGTGGATGACTATTGATGAAATTCGCAGCAATGCCGCATTAATGCGCAGCCCACAAGTGCTTACCTGTATTGAAGATTATTTAAATGGGCAGCAATTTCCACTGTCTGTTGTCACGCACTTGTAAAATATACGTATTTGTTAAATCAAAAGTTAATTAAAGTAAAAAGTATGAACCTGAATACATTAAAAAAGAAAAAAGTAGTCGTTGGCTTATCTGGTGGTGTAGATTCATCTGTCACCGCATTGTTACTAAAAGAGCAAGGCTATGAAGTGACCGGCCTTTTTATGAAAAACTGGGAAGATGACGACACTGATGAATACTGCTCTAGCAAACAGGATTTGCTTGATGCGGTATCCGTCGCAGATAAGATTGGTATTGATATTGAAGCGGTAAATTTTAGTGCGGAATATAAAGATCGTGTATTTGATAACTTTTTAAGTGAATATAAAGCTGGGCGCACGCCAAATCCTGACATTTTGTGTAACGCTGAAATTAAATTCAAAGCTTTTTTAGACCATGCCATGAGCTTGGGCGCTGATGTTATCGCCACAGGACATTACGCACAAGTGCGTGAAAACCCACTCAAACCAGGCTTATTTCAGTTGATGAAAGCCGATGATGGCAGCAAAGATCAAAGCTATTTTTTACATCGCCTAAATCAAGCGCAACTCTCGAAAACACTGTTTCCCTTAGGAAAATTGCTCAAACGTGAAGTGCGTGAAATTGCCCGTAAGGCTGACTTAATCAATGCCGACAAGAAAGATTCAACAGGCATCTGTTTTATTGGCGAACGGCCTTTTCAAGAATTTTTAAGCAAATACCTACCGCGCGAACCTGGCGACATCAAAACACCTGAAGGTAAAACAGTCGGCCGTCACGAAGGATTAATGTATTACACATTAGGCCAGCGCCAAGGTTTAAAAATAGGCGGTAGCCGCGAAAGTAATGGTGAACCTTGGTTTGTGGCGGCTAAAGATATGCAAGCAAACGTGCTAATTGTGGTGCAAGGACATGAACATCCGCTGTTATTGAGCGATGGCTTAGTCGCCAGCCAACTAACTTGGATAGACAATGAAGCACCAATCACCAACTGGGTTTATGCCGCTAAAACACGCTATCGCCAACCTGATGCCCCTTGTGAAATTGATCGTTTAACTGCTGATGAAGTGGAAATTAAATTCGGTCAAAAACAGTGGGCAGTGACGCCAGGGCAATCAGCGGTAGTCTATGAAAGCAATGTTTGTCTAGGCGGCGGCATTATTACCGCTGCTATTTAAGAGACCGGCTGGCTGTCTTGAAATGATGGCCGCTTGTGCAATGCTATTTGCAATTCGGCTAAATTTGGATAATCAGTCGCCAAGTCTATCACTGTGGAAAACCGAAGATTGACATAAGATAACATACAACCCACCGCAATATCGGCCAAGCTAAAAGCACCATTCACGCACCATTTAGATTTACCTAGCGCATTGTTCTTAGTTAAATCATCATTGAGCACTTGCAAGCCTAAGCTGACCTTACCCATTTGACGCGCTATAAAATTGGCATCTTGCATAGATTCCGCTTTACGTTGCTCCATCGTAGTGGCTACCGCGGCATCACAAATACCATCGGCAAGCGCTTCCCAACGGCGTACTTTAATTTTAGAGTTAGAATCTAGTGGTAGCAAATGTGCGACTGGCGTGCGGTTATCTAAATATTCCACAATGACCGTTGAATCGTAAAGGCTATCGCCATCATCTAGAATCAACACCGGCACTTTACCTAATGGATTATATTGCTTAACAGGGCAATCTGGCGCTGCCAGCACCACTTCTTCAAGCCTAATTTCAATGTGTTTTTCGGCCGCGACGATACGCACTTTGCGCGCATATGGGCTATTAAGAGTATATAAAAGTTTCATTATCAGGTCGAACTCAAGTCCAAAGTATTGTGTTTAGCTGCAAAAATTATTCAGGGGAAATATTGTTAAATAGAAACACTTACTTTAAGTACTTACTTTAAGCTAAAAGTTTCCTAGTTTTTACTGATTATTAATCATTGCTCGCATTATAATTCATTCATCTCTTTACTTTGACCGCTATGACATTATTTAACAAAAAATACCCCTACGCTACAATTGAGTTTAATCAACTTGTCAGCAATCAGGTGCAAGCAGCACTGGAAGAAGACATTGGCACTGGCGACCTGACCGCACAACTTGTGCCAGCTACGCAGCTTGTTAGCGCAACAATTATCGTGCGTGAGCCAGCGATTATTTGTGGCATAGCTTGGGTTAACGCCTGTTTTAAACAGATAGATGCAAATGTCGAAATTGTCTGGTACGTAGCTGAAGGCGAGCGCGCCCAAGTGAATCAAGTCCTATGTGAAATTAAAGGCTTGGCTCGCGCTTTGCTAACGGCTGAACGTTGCGCGTTAAATTTTCTACAAACCTTATCAGCTACCGCTACTGAAACACGCAAATATGTAGATGCAATTGCTGGCACACAAGCTCAAATTTTAGATACCCGTAAAACTATTCCTCATTTACGCTTAGCCCAAAAGTACGCCGTCACCGTGGGTGGCGGACATAATCAGCGCTTAGCTTTGTATGACGGCATTCTAATTAAAGAAAATCATATTGCTGCAGCAGGTAGCATTATTGAGGTAATGGCACAGGCATTTGCACTCCGCTCCGAACCAGCCTCAGTAAAAAAAACCGCATCAAATGCAAACATCAGCATACAGATTGAAGTTGAAGACTTAAGCCAGTTACAACAAGCCTTAGATGCAGGCGCTACCAGTATTTTATTAGATAACTTTAGTATAGCCTTGTTAAATGAGGCTGTGCGTATCAATCAACAAGCCGGGAAACCGGCTGTTCTAGAAGCATCTGGCGGTATCAGCTTAACTAACGTAAGGGAAATTGCGCTGACTGGCGTAGATAGAATTTCAATAGGTGCCATTACAAAAAATATACAGGCGATTGATTTTTCTATGAGAATATTAAGTGCGGATTTTTAGTAATAATTGATAACTCTAATTTAACCGCTTTAAATGCTAGTTCCGTTCGTCTAAAATGTATCAATTTGAATCTTTAGCCCATCCCTTTGTCTTTAAACTATCATCCTTGACCAAAACCGTTCAAACCGTTATGGTGTAGGGTTGGTATATAAGCACCAAAAAATCCACTAAATCTAATAAAAACAAGCCTTAGTTTAGTGAAAACACTCTCAATATGCCTGATTAAACGACCAGCCTATTAAAAAGCTTAAAAAATTTAAAGTAAAAACCTAAAGTAAAAAAATCTAGTATGGACCAAAGCATGGAACAAAGTTCTAAACAATTTACTGGCGCAGAAATCTTAATTCGCTGCCTGCATGAAGAAAACGTAGAGTTTGTATTTGGCTACCCCGGTGGCGCGGTTTTAAATATTTATGATGCAATTTTCCATCAAGATAAATTTAAGCATATTTTGGTGCGCCACGAACAAGCAGCAATACATGCAGCTGACGCTTTTTCACGTTCGACAGGAAAAGTAGGCGTGGCTCTTGTTACCTCAGGCCCAGGCGCAACCAATGCCATAACCGGCATTGCTACGGCTTACATGGATTCAATTCCTATGGTCATTATCAGTGGCCAAGTACCAACATACGCCATTGGTGAAGATGCGTTTCAAGAGTGCGATACCGTTGGTATTACCCGTCCATGTGTAAAACATAACTTTTTAGTTAAAGATGTTAAAGACATTGCCGCAACCATGAAAAAGGCGTTTTATGTCGCCAATAGCGGTCGTCCAGGTCCGGTATTAGTGGATATTCCTAAGGATATTACTGCGCATTTACATGCATTTGAATATCCTGAAACCGTACAACTTCGCTCTTATAACCCTGTGACTAAAGGCCATTTAGGCCAAATCAAAAAAGCACTTAAATTACTTGCTGAAGCGAAGCGCCCTATGGTGTATTCGGGCGGCGGTGTAGTGCTGGGTGATGCTTCTGAGTATTTAATCAAACTGGTACAATCGCTAAACATACCTATCACCAGCACATTAATGGGTTTAGGTGGCTATCCAGCTTCAGATAAAAACTTTTTAGGCATGTTGGGCATGCACGGTACTTACGAAGCCAATATGGCCATGCAAGAATGTGATGTTTTGCTAGCTGTTGGCTCACGTTTTGATGACCGCGTAATCGGTAATACTGAGCATTTTCTGTCAAATCCGCGCACCATTATTCATATTGATATTGACCCATCGTCAATTTCAAAACGGGTAAAAATTGATGTGCCAATTGTCGGTGATGTTAAATCTGTACTTGCAGATATGATTGATCTAATTGCTGCAGAAAAACCTGTACAAAATACAGTGGCGCTTGCTGATTGGTTTAAACAAATTAATGCGTGGCGCAATAAAAAATGTTTAACTTATGCACAAAGCACTGAGTTTATTAAACCGCAGTACGTGATACAAAAACTGCATGAAGTCACAAAAGGCGATGCTTTTGTTACATCTGACGTTGGGCAGCATCAAATGTGGGCAGCACAATATTACCCATTTGATAAACCACGCCGCTGGATTAACTCTGGCGGTCTAGGCACGATGGGCGTTGGTTTGCCTTATGCAATGGGCGTACAATTTGCCCATCCTGATGCGCAAGTAGCTTGCGTGACTGGCGAAGGTAGTATTCAGATGAACATTCAGGAGCTTTCTACCTGCTTACAATACAATCTACCCATTAAAGTGATTTTACTGAATAACCGCTATCTAGGTATGGTGCGGCAATGGCAAGAGTTTTTCTATGAGAATCGTTACGCTGAGTCTTACATGGAAAGCTTGCCTGATTTTGTTAAACTGGCAGAAGCTTATGGTCACGTTGGCATGCGAATTGAAAATCCTAGTGACGTTGAAGGCGCACTTGCTGAAGCATTTAGCCCAAAACTCAAAGATAGATTAGTATTTATGAATTTCTTAACCGACCAAAAGGAAAATGTATTTCCAATGATTCCAGGTGGAAAAGGTCTATCTGAAATGATTTTGGCGGAGAATCTATAATGCGTCATATTATTTCACTATTAATGGAAAATGAAGCTGGCGCATTGTCACGCGTGGCTGGTTTATTTTCGGCACGCGGCTACAACATTGAATCGCTGACGGTTGCTGCCACAGAAGACCCAACATTATCACGCATGACCATCGTAACTTCAGGTTCTGAAGCGGTGATTGAGCAAATTATCAAGCAATTGAACAAATTAATCGACGTAGTAAAAGTACTCGATTTAAACGATGGAAAATTTATCGAGCGCGAATTAATGCTCGTTAAAGTAAAAGCCACAGGCGCTTTCAGAGAAGAAATGAAGCGCATGTGCGATATTTTCAGAGGCCGTATTATCGATGTGGCCGACGGCAGCTTTACCATTGAGCTTACCGGCTCAGGCAATAAGTTAGATGCTTTTATCGAAAGCTTAGATAAGGCGGCGATTCTAGAAACAGTGCGCACAGGCGCATCTGGCATAGGACGCGGCGACCGTATTCTAAAAGTTTAAGCGACCAGTTATTAAGTAGCAAAATTATTAAGTAACGCATCATTTGGCAAGTTAAGTTTTTAGCAGCATATTTAAAACCATATTTATAATTTATTTAGCATTTGCATAGGAAGGCAAAAAATGAAAGTTTATTACGATAAAGACGCAGACCTTGGTTTAATCAAAGGTAAAAAAGTAACTATTGTTGGTTACGGTTCACAAGGCCACGCGCACGCGGCAAACCTTAAAGACAGCGGCGTAACAGTTACTATTGGTCTACGCCAAGGCGGTAGCTCATGGGCTAAAGCAGTTGCTGCTGGCCATAACGTGCAAGACATCGCAGCTTCTGTAAAAGATGCAGACGTTGTAATGTTATTGTTGCCAGACGAAACAATGGCGCAAATTTTTGCAGCCGACGTTGCTGACCATTTAAAACAAGGTGCTACATTAGCGTTTGCACACGGCTTTAACATTCACTACAACCAAATCACGCCACGTGCTGATTTAGACGTAATCATGATTGCACCAAAAGGCCCAGGCCATACAGTACGTTCAGAATACCTAAAAGGCGGCGGCGTTCCTTCACTAATCGCTGTGTATCAAAACAAATCAGGTAAAGCTAAAGAAGTTGCGCTTTCATACGCAGCAGCTAACGGCGGAACTAAAGGCGGCGTAATTGAAACTGATTTCCGTGAAGAAACAGAAACTGACTTATTCGGCGAGCAAGCAGTATTATGCGGCGGTGCAGTTGAATTAGTAAAAGCTGGTTTTGAAACCTTAGTAGAAGCTGGTTACGCGCCAGAAATGGCTTACTTTGAGTGCTTACACGAACTTAAATTGATTGTTGATTTAATGTACGAAGGCGGCATCGCCAACATGAACTACTCAATTTCAAACAATGCAGAATATGGTGAATATGTCACTGGCCCACAAGTGATTAACGATCAATCACGCGCGGCGATGAAAACATGTCTGGCTAACATTCAAAATGGTAACTACGCTAAACAGTTCATTTTAGAAGGTCGTACTAACTACCCTGAAATGACTGCACGCCGTCGTTTGAACGCAGCTCACCCAATTGAGCAAGTAGGTGGCCAATTGCGCTCTATGATGCCTTGGATTGCTAAAAACAAATTAGTAGATCAATCAAAGAACTAAAGTTTTTAGTTGAGATTTTAAAAGGGCGAGATAACTTCTTGCCCTTTTTTATTATTCCCAAGAAGCATCGCATTCAAACAAAGGGTTAAGCATGCAAGCCACTATTGCCGTACTTTTACAATATATTTTACCAAAACAAGCCATTACCGCGCTCGCGGGGAAATTGGCGCATTACCAAGGCGGCAACTTAACTACTTCGGTAATCACTTGGTTTGTAAAACGTTACCAAGTAAACATGGCCGAAGCGGCAGAACCTAACATCAGCACCTATCAGACTTTTAACGATTTTTTTACGCGCCCACTCAAAACTGGCGCACGACCACTAGCACAGGCGGATTTTATTTGCCCAGTGGACGGTGCAATTAGTCAGTTTGGTGAAATTGAAGCTAACCAAATCTTTCAGGCAAAAGGCCATGCGTATTCAACGACAGCGCTAGTAGGTGGTAATAAAGAAATAGCTAAAAACTATGAAAATGGTCAGTTTGCTTGTCTTTATTTAAGCCCTAAAGACTACCATCGCATTCACATGCCTTGTGATGGCACTTTAAAAAATATGACTTATGTGCCAGGCGCATTATTTTCGGTAAATCCAACCACTGCACAGGGCGTGCCAGGACTATTTGCCCGTAACGAACGCGTGGTATGTGAGTTCATCTCAGAGCAGCATGGCAACTTCATTATGGTGCTAGTAGGCGCCACGATTGTAGGTAGTATGGCAACCGTTTGGCATGAAGCTAATAATGGCATCATTAACCCACCACGTACCAGCAGTACTCGCACATGGACCTACGAACAACGAAACATCAGCCTTAAACAAGGTGATGAAATGGGCAGATTTTTACTAGGTTCAACAGTTGTAATGTTATTTGAAAAAGATGTACTGAAATTTAATCCAGTCTGGAAACCTGCACGCACGATCAAACTAGGTGAGATGATGGGGGAGTAATTGTAGGAGCGACCTTAAATCACTCGTACATGACTACTTTGCAACCTTATGGTGCAAATGTGGCGCCAACTCGTTCAGGGCTGATTCGTAGACGGCGCGCTTAAATTCAATCACATCCTCTAGCGGCACCCAATATTCACTCCAACGCCAAGCATCAAACTCAGGATGTTCACTAGCGCGAAGTGAGACATCACTGTCTCGCCCTACCATACGCAACAAATACCAAATTTGTTTTTGGCCTTTGTAACTACCGC
>CAIYLB010000118.1 GCA_903926935.1 uncultured Pseudomonadota bacterium | reverse complement strand
GTCAGGTAACAGAGTTCGGTGAGAATTCGGAAGCTATATTTTTAAATTCAAGCTTTAGATTTCAAAGTGCGGCGCAAGCTGCGGCGCGTTTTGGTGGCACTGAGCCAGGTAATATTTATTCACGCTTTACTAATCCTACAGTCACGGTTTTTCAGGATAAATTAGCCGCATTAGAAGGTGCAGAGCAGTGCGTTGCTACTTCTAGTGGTATGTCGGCAATTTTAGCTTGCGTGATGGGTTTATGTTCGGCCGGCGATCACATTGTTGCATCACGCAGTATTTTTGGTACTAGTGTGCAGTTATTCAGTAATATTCTTAAGCGGTGGGGCTTAGAGGTCACATTTGTTTCGCTGACCAATCCAGATGAATGGCAAGCTGCCATTACAGCAAAAACTAAACTATTTTTTGTCGAAACGCCGTCTAATCCACTTACTGAGGTTTGTGATATCAAGGTGCTGTCGGACATTGCCCATCAATCTGGCGCATATTTAGTGGTAGATAATTGTTTTTGTACACCCGCGATTCAAAAACCATTAGCACTTGGCGCTGATATTATTATTCACTCTGCGACTAAATATATAGACGGCCAAGGTCGATGTTTAGGTGGCGCTGTGTTAGGCAGTAAAGTACTAATGGAGCCAATTTATGGCTTTTTACGTACCGCCGGAGTCACAATGAGTGCCTTCAATGCTTGGGTGTTTTTAAAGGGCTTGGAGACACTATTTATCCGTATGGAAGCTCATGCCAGAAATGCACTGGCGTTGGCTACTTGGCTAGAGGCTCAGCCACTAGTTGCGCGAGTTTATTATCCAGGCTTGCAATCTCACCCACAGCATGCGCTGGCCATGCAACAGCAAACCAATGGTGGAGGTATTGTTAGTTTTGAAGTTAAACCTAAAATAGGCCAAACTCAACAGGAAGCCGCTTGGTCGCTAATTGATGCAACTCAATTAATCTCAATTACCGCTAATTTAGGTGATGCAAAAAGTACTATCACACATCCTGCTACCACCACTCATAGTCGTGTAACAGCCGAAGCTCGCGCAGCGTCTGGCATTAGTGATGGCTTAATTAGAATTGCTGTTGGCTTAGAGCACATAGACGATTTGAAAGCTGATTTGGCATTTTTACGAGGTTAAACTTAAAGTTTTGTTTTTTGTTATTTTTAACAATTAGGCGAGCATCACTCGACGCTGTTAAATCCGGCTAAAATCAATCATAAATAGGCTATTTGTGCTAGAATTTGGGTAATATAAAAACTATTATAAGTCACTAAAAACATGGATCAATTCGCTAAAGAAACCCTGCCGATTAGCTTAGAAGATGAGATGCGTAGATCGTATCTCGATTATGCGATGAGTGTAATTGTTGGTCGCGCGCTACCCGATGTGCGTGATGGATTGAAGCCTGTGCACAGGCGTGTTTTGTTCGCCATGCATGAGTTATCAAACGACTATAACAAGCCATACAAAAAGTCTGCACGTATCGTTGGTGATGTCATTGGTAAGTACCATCCGCATGGCGATACCGCAGTTTATGACACCATTGTTCGTATGGCGCAAGATTTCTCTTTGCGTTATATGTTGGTAGATGGTCAAGGTAACTTTGGTTCTGTGGATGGCGATAATGCTGCCGCGATGCGATACACCGAAATCCGCATGTCAAAAATTGCTCATGAATTGTTGGCTGATATAGACAAAGAAACGGTAGATTTTGGCCCTAACTATGATGGCAGCGAGCACGAGCCGCTTATCATGCCGGCGCGCATTCCAAATCTATTGATTAATGGTAGTTCTGGTATTGCTGTGGGTATGGCTACCAACATTCCACCACACAATTTAAATGAAGTTTTAGACGCTTGTTTTGCTTTGCTTAAAGACCCTGAAATGGGTATTGAAGAGCTAATTGAATTAGTGCCAGCGCCTGATTTCCCAACAGCCGGTATTATTTACGGTACGGTAGGGGTAAAAGAAGGTTACCGCACAGGCCGTGGTCGCGTGGTGATGCGTGGTCGTACCCACGTTGAAGATTTAGAGCGCGGTGGTCGCCAGGCTTTAATCGTTGATGAACTTCCATACCAAGTAAACAAGAAAACCTTTGTTGAGAAAATCGCTGAGTTAGTCAACGAGAAGAAAATCGAAGGTATTTCTGATTTACGTGATGAATCAGATAAATCTGGTATGCGCGTAGTGATTGAGCTTAAACGTGGCGAAATTGCTGAAGTGGTGCTGAATAATTTATACAAGCAAACACAGTTACAAGATACTTTTGGCATGAATATGGTGGCCTTGTTAGATGGCCAGCCACGTTTACTGAATCTTAAGCAAATGCTCGAGGCGTTCTTACGTCACCGTCGTGAAGTGATTACACGTCGTACTGTATTTGAACTGAAAAAAGCCCGCGCACGAGGTCATATTCTAGAAGGCTTAGCTGTTGCATTAGCTAACGTGGATGAGATGATTGCGCTAATTAAAGCCGCACCTACGCCACCAGAAGCTAAAGTTGATTTAATGGCGCGCACATGGCAATCACCAGTGGTTGAAGAAATGCTAAAACGTGCGGCTATGGAAGCTTCACGCCCAGAAGGTTTAAGTGTTGATTTTGGTTTAACGCCTAGCGGCTATAGGTTAAGTGATGTGCAAGCACAAGAAATTTTGCAAATGCGTCTACAACGCTTAACTGGCTTAGAGCAAGATAAAGTAGTAAGCGAATACAAAGAGGTCATGGATATTATTGCTGATTTACTTGATATTTTGGCCACGCCTTCACGCGTCACTACGATGATTGTTGATGAGTTGACTGAAATTAGACGCTTATTTGGCGATAAGCGCCGTAGTGAAATTGTTGTGAATGCACAAGATTTATCCTTAGAGGACTTTATAACACCACAAGATGTGGTTGTCACACTTTCTCATACTGGATATGTAAAGTCACAACCGCTAGAAGAGTATCGTGCGCAAAAGCGTGGTGGTCGAGGTAAGCAAGCTGCGCCAACTAAAGAAGACGACTTTATCGACAAGATGTTTGTGGCTAATACGCACGATTACATTCTGTGCTTTAGTAGTCGCGGACGTGTGTATTGGTTGAAAGTGTATGAAGTGCCGCAAGGTAGCCGTACTGGCCGTGGTAAGCCTATGGTGAACTTGTTCCCATTAGAAGAAGGTGAAAAGATTAACGCGATTCTCTCAATAAAAGAGTTTGATGAAAATCGCTTTATTTTCATGGCTACATCACGCGGTACTGTGAAGAAGACGCCACTGACAGATTTTGCAAATCCACGTAAAAATGGCATCATTGCTATCAATCTGGACGAAGATGACTACCTGATCGGCGCAGAAGTGACCAATGGTACTAATGATGTGATATTAGTTTCTAGCGGCGGTAAAGCGGTGTGGTTCGATGAGGAGGATGTACGTAGCATGGGTCGTAATACGCGCGGCGTAAGAGGTATGCGCTTAGCGGATCAGCAGCAAGTTCTTTCATTGTTGATTGCCGATAACGACAAGCAAACAGTGTTAGTTGCTACTGAGAATGGTTATGGTAAGCGTACACAACTTGCGGATTTCCGTCATTCTGGTCGTGGTACGCAAGGTGTTAAAGCCATTGCAACTAGCGAACGTAATGGTTTAGTTGTGGCCGCTAAATTGGTTAATGATGAAGATGAAATTATGCTGATTACTACCGGTGGCGTGTTAATTCGAACCCGTGTGGCAGAAATTCGTGAATTAGGCCGTGCAACTCAGGGTGTTACTTTGATTAATTTAGGCGAGGGTGAAAAGTTATCTGGCTTGGAAAAAATTGTTGAAACTGACGATGCTGATTCAGCTACAGATTCAGAAAACGGATCAAATGAGGAATCCTTTATTCAAACAAGTGCTGAAGCAAAGCAAAGTAACGACACTGGTGATGGTGTGGATTCATCTACTGATGCAGAAGCTAACGATCAAGAATAAGAAGCAGGCGTAATGAAGCAAATATATAATTTTTCTGCGGGGCCGGCAGTATTGCCTAAGCCAGTATTAGAGCGTGCACAGGCTGAAATGCTAGATTGGCATGGATCAGGCATGAGCGTGATGGAAATGTCACACCGTGGTAAAGAGTTCACCGGTATTCTTGCCAAAACTGAAGCGGATTTACGGACCTTGTTAAGTGTTCCAGATAACTACAAAGTTTTGTTTTTGCAAGGTGGTGCAATTGCTGAGAACGCAATGATTCCATTGAACTTACTCAATGGTAAAGCCGCTGATTATGCCGTGACTGGTGGTTGGAGTAAACGTAGTGTAGATGACGCCTCAGCCTATGGCAAGATTTATGTGGTTGCTAGTACTGAGAGCAAGCAATATAGACATGTTCCACCATTTAGTGATTGGCAGTTAAACAAAGACGCTGCCTATTTGCATATTTGCACGAATGAAACCATGAGTGGCGTTGAATTTGATGGCGTACCTAATGCTGGTGAAGTGCCTATAGTGGCAGATATGTCTTCGCACATACTTTCACGTGTGATTGATGTCAGCCAATTTGGCGTTATTTACGGCGGTGCACAAAAAAATATCGGTCCAGCAGGATTATGTATTGTCATTGTGCGTGAAGATCTATTAGACCGTGCTTCACCGCTAACGCCAGCGGTGTTTAACTGGAAAATACAAGCGGAAAATCAATCGATGATTAATACGCCGCCTACTTATAGTATTTATATTGCCGGCCTAGTGTTTGAATGGTTGCTTGCGCAAGGTGGTGTGCCGGCCATTGAGCAACAAAATATCGAAAAAGCCGCTTTGCTTTATAACTATATTGATAGCACGGATTTTTATTCAAATAAAGTTGCGCTGAATAATCGTTCACGCATGAATATTCCTTTTTTCTTGGCCGATGAATCGCTTAATGATGTGTTTTTAAAAGGCGCTGAAGCTTCAGGATTATTACAATTAAAAGGCCATCGTGCGGTTGGTGGTATGCGTGCTTCAATTTATAACGCTATGCCGATTGCTGGCGTGCAAGCCCTGGTTTCCTATATGCAAGCATTTGAACAGGCTCACTAGAAAAGTGTATTCAATGTCAGAACAACTTAAACAGCACCGCGACCAAATCGATGCGATTGATCAAGAGCTTTTAGTTCTGGTGAATGAACGTGCGGCACTTGCGCGTCAAATTGGTAGCTTAAAGGATGATGGCGTAATTTATCGACCAGAACGTGAAGCTCAGGTATTACGTCGTTTGCAAGCCAATAATACTGGGCCTTTATCTAACGACGCAGTGAGTAATATTTTTCGGGCAGTGATGTCAAACTGCCGTGCGCTAGAAAAAGAGTTGACCATCGCTTTTTTGGGACCATTAGGCACCTATAGTGAAGAAGCTGCACTTAAGCAGTTTGGTTTGGGCAGAGGCGCCGTGGTATGTGGCTCTATTGATGAAGTATTTCGCACACTAGAAGCCAATCAAGCTGATTATGGCGTGGTGCCGGTAGAAAATTCTACCGAAGGCGCGATTGGTATTACGTTAGATTTGCTGCTTTCTAGCCCACTGAAAATTTGTGGTGAAATTACACTGCCTATTCACCATTGTTTGCTTTCTAAGCAGGATGATATTAGCCAAATTAGCCATGTGTTTTCGCATAGTCAATCATTGTCGCAATGTCATGAATGGTTAAATAAAACCTTACCTGGCGCTCAACGCGAGGCAGTCACCAGTAATGCACGTGCTGCGCAGATGATACATGACCTAGTCTCAACTGATGGAACTTTTGCCGCAGCCATTGCCAGCAAGCGTGCCGCAGAGCTATTTAACCTCAATATATTAGCTGAAAATATAGAAGATGACCCTAAAAATACCACGCGTTTTTTAGTGTTAGGTAAACACGATGTAGCGGCTTCTGGTACAGATAAAACTTCAATAGTGATGACCACTAAGAATAAACCTGGCGCCATGATCGATTTATTGGAACCACTCTCAAGACATGGCGTCAGTATGACTAAACTTGAATCACGCCCATCAAGACAAAGTTTGTGGGATTACGTGTTTTTTGTCGATATTGAGGGTCATCAAACAGACGCTAAAGTGCAAGCTGCGCTGCAAGAATTGCAAATGCGGGCATCATTTTTAAAAGTGCTGGGTTCATATCCGGTCGCAGTTATTTAATTAAGGTTTTAAGTGTATGACTTCAACAAGCTTAAATTTATCTCATTTAGCGCCAGATTATATTCGCGCTATTGCGCCATACCAGGGCGGTAAGCCGATTAGTGAGCTTGCGCGTGAAATGGGTTTGAATGAAGCTGATATTGTTAAACTTGCCTCTAATGAGAATCCTT
>CAIYLB010000117.1 GCA_903926935.1 uncultured Pseudomonadota bacterium | reverse complement strand
CGCTAGCTTCTATTGCGTTAACGTATAAGCGCAAATGGCCGCCATCAGATTCAAGCCAATCTTCGTTTAAATATAAAATGCAGCTGATTTGGCGTATAGCAGCATCAATCTTTTGGCTGGTATTGGCTGATCTAAATCGATCAATATGTTTTTTATAGCCTGCGCCTATTGGGTAAAGTGCTAAATGACACTCCAGTGAAAATAAGCCTAAATATAAATGCTGATTTAAACCCTCACGCAATGCCTCCATTTTTGCAAAATAAACCTTTTGCGCAATGCTCGCAGGCGCTTCATCCAGCCAGTAAATTGAATCGCCACGTAGGTGTTTATTAATTGAAATTAGCGTTTGGCCAGTACCCGCTTCATGCATGTTGGCACCATCATGTAAAACATTTATTTCATTGGATAAAGCTAAGGCAGTACTGCTAGAAATAAAATTATCCATCACGCAAAAACCGTGCTCAGTAATTTTACTCAACTGTTGTTCAATATTTAGTGCAAAGTATTCAGGTAACATCAGCCATTATAGCGTTTGAAGTTTGCGTGCAAGGCAACAATCAGCTAAAATCGCGCACTTACTTGAAATGAGTTTGATTAATTCTAGTCAGCGCATACAAAGTCACTAATATATAGGCGGTTAGCTCAGTTGGTTAGAGCGCTTGGTCGACATCCAAGAGGTCACCAGTTCGAATCTGGTACTGCCTACCATTTAGTCTTAAGTTATTGATTATAAACATATTTTTAGTAAATACGCCGCCCTGTGCCGGCTTCTGGCATGTCTCATTCCTCTCTGTTCCTTAAAGCAAGATAACTTACTCATTATTATGCATCCTTTCTCTGTTGCTGCATTTAAGAGTCCTCAAGCTTTATTGATTGAATCCAAGCAAAGACTTTTGTTGATTCCAATCATTGGGTAGCACTCGAAACTGTTTGATGTATTTGAGATTGAGATGGGAAGGTTGAGTGCACAATACTTACGGAGTCGTTACTTATAAATACATTTGTACAAATGTATTTATGGTGTACACTTGACGCTTATGTCAGCACGTGTAAATAAAAAGATGTGGTCGACAGTCCTCATTATGGAATAATTAGAAAGCAGGCTAGTACTCATTTTAACTCGAGCTATTTAAGCTGTAATCATCTTCCACTTATAAAGTTAGGCTTAGCCTTGTTGATTCAACAACTAAGATAAAAGACGCAACCCGTTACCTTGGTACATAAAAATATTCAGACAGTCATCCTAAGTAGCATGGATAACATGAGTGTTGAACTTGCATTTTAAAGTTGTTCGCTGCCAAATCAAATCTGCTAGATCAGAGAGGTCATTGTTACAATTGTTCCCGACAGAGAATACATCACTCAGTAGAGGCAAGTTGACGATCCATCCCATTATTAATACAGATTTTTACAATAGCTAGACTTGATAAAGTCGGACTACTTTAGGTTAATACATGCAAATTCGACAAATTATAATAATAGTTATGTTGGCTGCTATTATGGCTTTTCCAAACTTATCGGTAGGCGCAATACTTAGCAATAAAGAACGTCATATTAAATTAGTGCTTGAATCTTCTTCTGCAATAATCATTGAGCAGGAAACCGGCAAAATAATTTTCGAAAAAAAAGCTGGTAAAAAGAAAGCTATTGCATCAATTACAAAGCTTATGACTGCCATGGTGGTGCTTGATAGTAATATGTCACTTAATGCTCCAATCACGATTAGTCGAGAGGATGTTGATAGACAGCGCTGGTCTAAATCTAAACTTAGCATTGGTCAAACCCTTTCGCGGAGAGAGATGCTTAAACTTGCACTGATGTCTTCTGAAAATAGAGCGGCCTATGCGCTGGCTCGTAGTTACTATGGAGGCACCAATGCTTTTGTTGAAGCCATGAATCGCAATGCTGCCAAATTGGGGATGAACGACACTACCTTCTTTGGTCCTACAGGACTGGATGCGCGTAATGTATCAACCGCAAGAGATCTTGCCATTATGGTAAAAGCAGCCTATGAGTATCAGCAGATTCGTAAAATGTCGACCTCTGTTTCCCATAGTATCAACGACCATTCACAAAGAATAATCTTTAGCAACACCAATCGATTGGTTAAAGACAACGGCTGGAAGATCGGACTGTCCAAGACTGGATATATAAGCGACTCAGGGAAGTGTCTGGTGATGCAGGCGACGTTGGGAGGAGTACCTACAATCATTGTTTTGCTGGACTCATGGGGAATTAGTTCACGTATCGTAGATGCCATAAGAGTTAAACGATGGCTTGCGCATAGTAAAGATCAGTACTCAATACGTGGTTAATGGCTGTAAAACAGGCAAACAAAACACTAAGTTGGAAGGCGTGGACTGATGATTCAAAAAAAGTACGAATCTGACTTGCTCATAGGTCAAAAGAAAAGTAAAAATACAATTGCTTTATTCGGTGAAGTCTTAGCTGACATATTTCCTGATAGATTAGTGCTTGGTGGTGCCCCATACAATGTTGCGCGCCATCTTCAGGCATTTGGTCAGCATCCAGTGCTAGTTACAAGAACAGGGAATGATTCCCTTCGTGATGAATTTATTACCGATATGTCGCGATTGGGAATGGATAGCTCCGGTGTGCAATGTGACCAAATTTACCCTACGGGCCAAGTGATTGTTCATATAAGTGAAAAAAGTCATCAATTTGAAATACTGCCAGAACAGGCATATGACCACATTCATTCAGGTGTAGCACACTTAGTTACGATGAAGATGCATCCTGACATGGTTTACTTTGGAACGCTGGCACAAAGAAATGTGGAATCTCGCCTTGCTCTAGACATTTTTTTAAGCGACACAAAAAGCCCGAGATTCCTAGATGTCAATTTACGCCAGCCATGGTATGACAAGCACATAATCAGACGATCGTTGCTGAGAGCAAACATAGTGAAAATCAATGAAGAAGAGCTAAGATTAATAGCTGGTCTACTTAAGCTTTCTGGCACTGGTGATAGGGATTATGGGTTGGGTTTGATTGAGAAATTTAATTTGGATTGTCTTTTAGTTACATGCGGAGCTGATGGTGCTTGGATGATTTCTAATGACGGCACAGAAACCAGATCGACTAGCCCCAAGCTGAATGGAAGCTTGGTTGATACAGTAGGTGCTGGAGATGGGTTTTCTGCAGTCTGTATGTTAGGCATTCTTGAAAACTGGTTACCCAAAGTGATGTTGGCTAGAGCCAATGCATTTGCGGCAGCGATTTGCGAAATCAGGGGGGCTGTGCCTCAGAGTCGTGATTTCTACCTACCTATTTTGGAGGATGAAACATAGTGACGAAGCAAATAAACAATACGGATAATTCACTCTACATTTTGATGATCAGCGTGCACGGCTTGATGCGGTCTCACGACATGGAGCTTGGGCGTGATGCTGATACTGGTGGGCAAACAACGTACGTGATCGAACTGGCTAAAGCATTGGCTAAACATCATGAAGTAGGTAAAGTTGATTTGCTGACTAGGCTTATTGATGATCCCTTATTGTCTTCTGATTATGCTCAGCCTGAGGAGGTGTTTGAAGATGGGGCACGTATTATCCGTTTGCCTTGTGGTCCTAGAAAATATATCCGCAAGGAAATGCTGTGGCCGCATCTTGATCAGATGGTGGATAAAATCCTACATTTTCTGCGTCAGCAAGGACGTCTTCCAGATTTAATTCATTCACATTACGCGGATGCCGGCTATGTAGGAAAACAGCTCTCCATGCTGCTCGACATTCCATTGATTCATACAGGACACTCGCTAGGGCGACCAAAAAAGTCACGTTTACTGGCAAGTGGTCGTAAAGAAAGCGCTATTGAACGGCAATTTAATTTTGAGCGCCGGATAGCGGTGGAAGAAGAAGTTATTCAGCATGCAGCAATAGTGGTAACCAGTACTCGCCAAGAGATTGATGATCAATACGGCATGTATCAGAGCCATGCCCCGAAACGTTGTAGTGTCATTCCACCTGGAACCGATACGTCGCGCTTCTCGCCGTTAGGCCGAAAAAAAATTGATCCGCTACTAAAGGCAAGAATAGATCGATTCTTATATCAGCCTGACAAGCCAATTATTTTGTCTATTTCGCGTCCAGTACTACGAAAAAATCTGAAAGGATTAATTGCAGCATATGGTGAAGATAAGCAATTGCAGGAGGCGGCCAATCTGGTTATTGTGGCTGGGGTACGTGATGACATACGTGATTTGGAAGAGTCTCAGCAGGCTGTAATGAATGATTTACTGCTTGATATAGACCGTTATGACCTGTGGGGTAAAGTTGCAATCCCCAAACATATTACACAACATGATATTCCGGAGTTGTATCGCTTAACAGCCAGTCGCCAAGGCTTATTTGTTAATCCAGCATTGACCGAGCCCTTTGGACTCACGCTAATCGAAGCCGCAGCAAGCGGGCTGCCGTTCATCGCCCCAGATGATGGAGGACCAAGGGATATTCTGAGTAATTGTTGCAATGGTTTGTTGACAAACACATTAGAAAGTAGCGCCATTGCAGCTTCAATGAGTCAGGCACTTTCAGACAAAAAGCAGTGGAAAACTTGGGCAAAGAATGGCATCGTCAATGTTAAACAACACTATAGTTGGGATGCGCATGTAACGAAGTATATGAAAGAAGTTAGTCAGCTCTTACGTCGAGAGCGCAAGAGAAAACGCCGTCAGCATTTCATGGCGCTCAATAGTGGCAAGTCACCTATGCCACTAGTAAAAACGATGCTAATTAGCGATATTGATAATACACTTATAGGCGACAAAAAAAGGCTGGCAGAATTGATTCATTGGCTACGTCAAAATGTCAGTACATTAGGCTTTGGCGTTGCAACCGGACGAACACTTGAAAGTGCTATAGCTATTTTGAAAAAAAATCGTGTACCTCTGCCCAATATACTCATAACATCAGTTGGTAGCGAAATTAATTATGGCCCAGAACTTTTTCCGGATATAGGTTGGGCTAATCACATACGTCATTTATGGCGTCGCGATGACTTGGTCAATGCCATGGTCAATATTCCTGGACTTGAATTGCAGTCTAATGAAAATCAGCGTGAATTTAAGCTAAGTTATAATGTAACATCTTCTCAGATGCCGCCTTTGGAGGAAATTTATCATCATCTTCATGAACTTAAACTCCATGCAAAGCTGATCTATTCACATAATGAATTCCTCGATATTTTGCCCGTACGTGCTTCAAAAGGACACGCCATTCGCTACTTATCCTACAAATGGGGGCTTCCTTTGAAGAGTTTTCTGGTCGCGGGTGATTCAGGTAACGACAGCGAAATGCTGGTTGGTGATACCTTAGCCGTTGTAGTTGGTAATCACAGTTCTGAACTAGAGACCTTGCGTGGTCTGGAGCAGGTGTATTTTGCGCAGCATGACTATGCCGCAGGCATTCTAGAAGGCCTAGATCATTATGGATTTGGTGGCTTCAATGTACCTAGCCAGAAAGGAAAGGTTCCAGATCATGTATGAGCAAGTCTCGCATTCTCTACTGAATGACATATTGATCGCGCTTAAGCCTGAAATTAAGAATCAAAAGCTACAACATTTTTATACCCGCCTGGGGGCTAACTTTTATGCCATTCACTCACTATTTACATCGCTATATGGCGATCGCCCTGATTTTAAAAAGCAGATGCAGCACCTTGTGGAGACCATGGCGCGTCAATTTATTAAGCGGCCTGCACATCTCAAGAAAACCGATTTAGCACGTGAAAAGGATCACGATTGGTTTCTTAGCCAGAAGTGGGTAGGCATGGCACTCTATTGCGATGGCTTTGCTGATAATCTGCAAGGTGTGAAATCGAGACTGCATTATTTACAAAATCTAGGAGTTAACTTGGTGCATATCATGCCCATTTGCGATTGCCCGGAAGATCAGAGTGATGGCGGATATGCAGTACGAGACTTTCGCAATATTGATAGCCGTTTTGGCACTCTTAAAGATCTTGATGACCTAGCAGCGAATCTTAGAAAAAGGGAGATGTTATTGACGCTGGATGTCGTGGTCAACCACACATCCGATGAGCATGAGTGGGCTCAAAAAGCGCGCCAGGGCGACAAAGCCTATCAAAACTATTATTTAACCTTTGACGACAGGCAAACACCAGATATGTTTGAGGAGTCAATGCCAGAAGTGTTTCCCGAAAACTCCCCTGGCAACTTCACCTGGAATGAAGATATGGGTAAATGGGTGATGACAGTTTTTAATAGTTATCAATGGGATTTAAACTATCGTAACCCTGCGGTTTTCATAGAAATGCTGGATATTATTCTATTTTGGGCTAATCATGGCGCAGATATTCTCAGACTTGATGCAGTGGCGTTTCTCTGGAAAAAAATGGGTAGTAGTTGTCAGAATGAGCGCGAAGCACATCAAATCCTCCAATTGATGAAAGATTGCTGCCAGGTCACTTCGCCCGGGGTTTTATTTATCGCTGAGGCCATTGTCGCACCCACTGAAATTATCAAGTATTTTGGCGAAGATGCTATCAATGCCAAAGAATGTGAGATTGCCTATAACGCCACTTTAATGGCACTTTTATGGGAAGCAACGGCAACAAAATCAACTGGCTTACTTAATAAGGGGATACGCAGTATTCCTGAAAAACTGGAGCGGGCAACTTGGCTCAACTATGTGCGTTGCCATGATGATATTGGTTGGGGTTTTAGCGATGCCGATATTATAGCCGTCGGCAATGATCCTCAGTTACATCGTCGTTTCTTGGTTGATTATTTCACAGGAAATTTCGAGGGTTCTAGTGCAAGAGGACTTGCTTTCGGTAAAAATGAAAAGACTGGAGATGCCCGCATATCTGGCTCGCTGGCTTCATTAATTGGGCTTGAATACGCGCTGGAAAAGAACGATAGCGAAGCTATTGACACTGCTATTAAAGCCATTCTGCTGTTACATAGCATTATTCTTTCGTTTGGTGGAATCCCGTTAATATACTATGGCGATGCAATCGGCACTCTCAACGATGATGCTTATCTGAATGACACCAGTAAAAGTAAGGATAATCGCTGGGTGCATCGCCCCAAAATGAATTGGGATAAAGCTGCGAAAAGAACCCAGCCAGGCACTTTAGAATATAGAATGTTTAGTGAAATCAAGAAAATGATTGCAGTTCGTAAGGAAATTCCTGCCTTTGCCGACAGGAATAATCGAGAGCTCTTGAATGTTGATAATACTCACCTTTTCGTATTTTCTCGGTTTGACCATAGCATTACACATTCAAGAGTTCTAGTGATTGGTAACTTTGATACCAATCCACAATCCCTAGATTTGGTTCCCATGCGTCGCATGGGATTTTTCCAGTACGATCTTGTCAAAGACTTGTGTACTGGAGAAACATTTCCTTTAATCAACGAGGAAATAGTAATTCCCGCTTTATCTTTTTATTGGTTTCAGACTTGATGTGAACGGATTAATGTACTGATATCTTTGTTACAATTAATTTGCACAAATATATTATCGGCCTGTGTTTCTTGCTTGAGAAACTAAGTTACTTAAGGCAACCTCCAGGACCTTTGTTTGTTGATCACTAGATGTTCTTGAGAAAAAATATCTGGTGCTAAGCAAACAATTTCAGTACAAAAATAACTTCTAGTTACTTTTATCCAATTAGACCCATATTCTATTCAGTAAACTTTCATCGTTGAAAGTTATAAAAATATAAGGATACACATGAACGATATACTTCAGTATTCCATTTTTGGAAATGCAATTATTAATTATTTATCAGCGACTGGAGTTCTTATCTGTGGGGTCGTTGTGGTGTATGTATTTAAGAAATACGTTTTAAAAAAATTAAAAAAATATGCCGAAACAACGGATACGGAAATTGATGATTTTTTCATAGGTGTCATTGATAGCTCTCTAATTCCATTAATTTATTTCGGAGTTTTCTATATTGCACTCCATACTTTGGATTTAACGGCTGGTTTTAAGCATATCTTAGAAAATGGTGCAATTGTCTTTATCACCGTGCTTGTTGTAAGAGCCGTAATCTCAGTAGTTAATTTTGGGCTTCAATCGTATTTAAATAAATCGCATGGCTCATCAGGCGAGGAAAAACAACTCAAAGGAATATTAGGGTTAGTCAATTTTGTCATTTGGGCGATTGCATTTGTTTTTCTTCTGGATAACCTTGGTGTAAAAATATCAGCAGTTGTTGCAGGTCTCGGAATCGGCGGCGTGGCCGTTGCATTAGCAGCACAGGCGGTGCTTGGTGATTTATTCAGTTATTTCGTCATATTTTTTGATAAACCTTTTGAGGTTGGTGATTTCATAATCATCGGCGACAAGATGGGAGTAGTAGAGTATATCGGAATTAAAACTACAAGAATTCGGGCAATTGGTGGCGAACAACTGGTATTTTCAAATACAGATTTAACGAATTCTCGTGTGCATAACTTCAAAAAAATGGAACGCAGAAGAGTAGTTTTTAATCTGGCAGTGACCTATCAAACACCATCTGAAAAATTAAAAATGATCCCTAAAATGATTAAGTGCGTAATTGAAGAGCAAGAAAATACCACTTATGATAGAGGGCATTTCGCAACTTATGGAGATTTTAGCCTGAACTTTGAGTTCGTATATTACGTAACAAGCGCGGATTATAATCAATACATGGATGTTCAGCAGGCTATCAATCTAGCCATTTATGAAATATTTGAAAAAGAGGGTATTGAATTTGCATATCCAACACAAACAATTATTATCCCTAAAAGTCTTTAATTAAGTCCAATAAATTCACAATACATCATAATTTTTGTCGATAAGGCACCCTGCAGAATTTTGAAGCCCGTTAATCTTTTAAAGCCATTTCTTAAAAAGAGGTGGCTTTTTGTTTTTATGGTGTATTTATTGTATTATTTGCACGCGTTACCAAACTATTTTTCCCGATACATCAGGCTTGCATTAGGCATATGAAAATGTACACTTTTCTCTGGCACGACTACGAAACCTTCGGTAAAAATACCCGAACGGCAAGGCCTGCCCAGTTTGCGGCTATTCGTACCGACGAGCAACTCAATGAGATAGGCGAGCCGATTGAGATTTTTTGTCAGCCTGCGCCTGATTTTTTGCCGGAGCCTGAGGCTTGCCTTATTACCGGTATCACACCGCAACATTGCCTTAAGGTTGGTGTGCCCGAGCATCGATTTGCCGAGCAAATATTAAAGGCATTTTCTGCGCCTAATACCATAGGCGTGGGCTATAACAGCATTCGTTACGATGATGAAATTACGCGGTTTATGTTTTGGCGCAACCTCATTGAACCATATTCGCGTGAGTGGCAAAATGGTTGTGGTCGCTGGGATATTATCGATCTTGCTCGCGTTACCTATGCATTGCGCCCTGAAGGCATCCTATGGCCTCTAAATGAGCAAGGTAAAATAAGCTTTAAACTGACTGATCTAACCGAGACTAACAACATTACTCATGAAACCGCACACGATGCGGTTTCTGATGTAAGAGCGACGATTGCGCTAGCCAAATTAATTAAAGCCAAGCAACCTAAGTTATTTGATTTCTACCTGAATCTGCGCCAAAAAGATCAAGTGAATAATGAAATTGGCTTGCATTTAACACCACGCCAGCCATTTTTGCATTTATCCAGTATGTTTCCATCCGAGCGGGCGCATCTTGCACTGGTTTTTCCTCTAGGGTTACATCCCACCAATAAAAATGAAGTGATCGTGTGGGATTGTGCCTACGACCCAAGTGATTTGTTTGGTTTGGATGCGCAAACTATAAAAAGTCGCATGTTTACACGTAGCGATGACTTGCCTGAAGGTGTAACATGCTTACCGATTAAAACGATACACACAAATAAATCGCCAGTCGTGATTCGTAATTTAAAAGTGTTAGATGAAGTGGCCCAGCAACGCTGTGGCTTGGATTTAGCCTTAAATTTACGACACGCGGCAATGCTTGCAGAGAAAGTATTAAGCGTCGATTTGAGTGCAGTTTGGCAGCAGGTTTTTCTGCGTGATTTTGAGTTGGCTGATATCGATGAGGCGCTTTATAGCGGTTTTTTAGCCAGCAACGATCGCAATCTGCTGAATAAACTGCTGACACTCAGCCCCCAAGATTTGGCGCAAGCCCAGCCAAATTTTACTGATGCACGTTTGGCTGAATTGTTATTTCGCTATCGTGCACGCAATTATCCAGAAACATTGTCCGAGCAAGAGTATGAAGCTTGGCAATTGCATTGTTCGGAACGCTTACACTGCGACGGTGCTGCTGGTAATAATGGTGCATTGAATTTTGAAGCATTTTTTGCTGAATTAGATAAGCTTGAACAAGCTGGCTCAGCTAACGTCGAAATGCTAGAAAGCTTACGAGATTATGCTTACATGATTGCACCTGAATCTTAACTATATTATCTGCTTTGCTTAAAATGAAACGGCCCATCCCAAGCAATTAGCACACCTATAAATTGCAGTGATTGCACGCCTTATGCGATAATCCTGCTTAATGATTTTATAAATAAATTTAGCTAACTAAAAAGCCACATTTTAAATTTGTGGCTTTTGTTGTTTTAGAGAGAAACGATATGCCAGTAATATGCTTGCCTGATGGATCTGAACGTAGTTTTGACGCCGCTGTGACGGTTGCAGAAGTGGCTATGAATATTGGCGCAGGGCTGGCCAAAGCGGCACTTGCCGGCAAAGTAAATGGCGTATTGGTCGACACTTCTTATCTCATTAGTCAAGATGTTGAGCTGGCGATTATTACCGATAAAAATGACGAAGGCATCGAGATTATTCGTCACTCAACCGCACATTTATTAGCGCACGCGGTAAAAGAATTATTTCCTGAAGCGCAAGTCACGATAGGTCCAGTGATTGAAAATGGCTTTTTCTATGACTTTTCATATAAGCGCGCATTCACCCCTGAAGATTTAATTGCTATTGAAAAGAAAATGGGCGAGCTGGCTAAAAAAGACGAGCAAATAACGCGTAAAGTATTGCCTCGCGATGAGGCAGTCGATTATTTCAAAACCATAGGCGAGCATTACAAAGCGGAAATTATTAGCAGCATTCCTGCTGGTGAAGATGTTTCTTTATATACCGAAGGTAATTTTACCGACCTTTGCCGTGGTCCGCATGTGCCTAATACAGGTAAATTAAAAGCCTTTAAATTAATGAAGCTGGCCGGCGCTTATTGGCGTGGCGATAGTAATAATGAAATGTTACAGCGCGTATATGGTACGGCTTGGCGTAACAAAGAAGATTTAGAAGCGTATTTGTTCCAGCTAGAAGAAGCTGAAAAGCGCGATCACCGTAAATTAGGTAAGCAGTTAGACTATTTTCACATGCAAGATGATGCGCCAGGCATGGTATTTTGGCATCCACGTGGTTGGAGTATTTGGCAAGAGGTTGAGCAATATATGCGCCAAATGTTTAAAGACTACAATTATCAAGAAGTCCGCACGCCAACCATTATGGATAAAACATTGTGGGAGAAGTCTGGCCATTGGCAAAATTATCGCGAAGGCATGTTTGTCACTTCGTCAGAAAGCCGAGATTACGCAGTTAAGCCGATGAACTGCCCAGGCCACGTACAAATTTTTAATAGCAGTTTGCATAGTTATCGCGATTTACCTTTGCGCTTGGCTGAGTTTGGCTCATGTCACCGTAACGAGCCTTCAGGTTCGCTGCATGGTTTGATGCGTGTGCGTGGTTTTACCCAAGATGACGCGCATATATTTTGTACCGAAGAGCAAGTGGAAGCAGAAGTCGCCGATTTCATTAAAATGCTTTACAAAGCATATGGTGATTTTGGATTTAACGATGTGCTGGTTAAATTGTCTACTCGCCCTGAAAAACGCATAGGTACAGATGAAGACTGGGATAAAGCTGAAACTTCACTGGCTAATGCACTTAAACTAAATAATCTTGATTTTGAATATCAACCGGGTGAGGGTGCGTTTTACGGTCCTAAAATTGAATTCACCCTTAAAGATTCACTAGGCCGTTTATGGCAATGTGGCACTATTCAGTTAGACCCTAACTTACCTGAACGCCTAGGCGCAGAATACGTAGCTGAAGACAATAGCCGTAAACGCCCAATTATGTTACATCGGGCAATTGTTGGTTCTATGGAGCGGTTTATTGGTATTTTGATAGAAAACTACGCAGGGGCGATGCCATTATGGTTGGCGCCGGTGCAAGTTATGGTGCTTAATATTTCTGAAGGTCAGTCAGAATATGTGCGTCAAGTAGTTGAAACGCTGAAGAAAAATGGCATTAGATGTGAATTTGACTTGAGAAATGAGAAGATTACCTATAAAATACGCGAACATAGCATGCAAAAGATGCCTTATTTGCTAGTTGCAGGTGAGCGTGAAATGCAAGCGGGACATGTAGCCGTGCGTACCAGAAAGGGTGAAGACCTAGGTTCTATGCCGATAGACGCGCTAATTGAGCGTTTAAAAGTAGAAGTTGAAACTAAGGTTTAAGCTTAGCTAAATCTAATGGATGACATAAGATTTTGGCTGATTTCTGAAAATGCGCGGCTTAACTATTTGGAGAATTTGATATAGCACAGGATAAAGATACGCGAATTAATGGTGACATTACTGGGTCACAAGTTCGTTTGGTGGGAATAGATGGTGAACCGTTGGGCATAATGTCGCTCACGGAGGCATTTGCAAAAGCAGAAGAAGCAGATATTGATCTGGTTGAAATTGCGCCTAACGCTGTACCGCCAGTGTGTAGATTATTGGATTACGGTAAGTTTAAATACGCTGAAAGTAAAAAGCAGCACGAAGTTAAGCTTAAGCAAAAGCAAGTTGTGGTGAAAGAAATTAAGTTTCGCCCAGGTACTGATGATGGTGATTACGCTATTAAAGTCCGCAACATTATTCGCTTTATTCAAGATGGCGATAAAGCGAAAATTACTTTGCGCTTTAGAGGTCGTGAGATTACGCACCAAGAGTTCGGCTTAGCCTTGCTTAGACGTGTAGAAGCAGATTTAAAAGAATACGCAGTGGTGGAGCAGTTTCCTAAAATGGAAGGTCGCCAAATGGTGATGGTTTTAGGACCTCCCAAAAAGAATTAAGCAACCTTAGTTGTTGCAAGCAGAAGTAGTACAGCAGTGGTAGTGAAATTCCGAGTGATACGGCTTAACGGCATGCCTAAGCACTCATAACTTAAGTTCAAGGAGAACAAAATGCCAAAAATGAAAACCAAGAGTGGTGCTCAAAAGCGCTTTAAATTCTTGGGTAATGGTAAAGTGAAACGTACGCATTCACATCTACGCCATATCCTAACTAAAAAGACCACCAAGCAAAAGCGTAAATTACGCGGCACGGCGATCATCTCACCAACAGACGTCAAACGCGTTCGCGCAATGATGCCAACACGATAAGGAGACCGATATGCCTAGAGTAAAACGTGGTGTCATTGCTCGCGCTAGACACAAAAAAGTATTAAAAGCCGCTAAGGGTTACCGCGGTCGTCGTAAGAACGTTTACCGCGTTGCTAAGCAAGCGGTAATGAAAGCTGGTCAATATGCTTACCGTGATCGCCGTCAAAAGAAACGTCAATTCCGCACATTGTGGATTGCACGTATCAATGCTGGTGCACGTGAATTAGGCTTAACTTACAGCCGCTTCATGAATGGTTTGAAAATTGCAACCGTTGAAGTGGATCGTAAAGTATTGGCTGACTTAGCAGTATTTGATAAAGTAGCCTTTGCTCAGTTTGTTGAAATTGCAAAAAAAGCATTAGCTGTTTAATCGCTAAACTTAATATTTATATAAATAGATAATTAAGTAAAAAAAGAGGCTTCGGCCTCTTTTTTTTGCTGTAAAATCCAGATGGTAAATTTAAATTAAATTACGATAAATTTAAGTTAATTACATAGTGTAATCAATACATTATCATAATAAATGCAGTCATTTTTCTGCAGAAAATCAACGCAAAGTCAATTCACGTAAAGTTAATTAAAGATAAACAATAACATGGCAGATTTAACGCATTTAATTTCAGAAGCACAAATCGATTTTGCAAACAGCGTTACGATGAACGATTTGGAAGTGGCTAAAGCTAAGTATCTAGGCAAAACAGGTTTACTTACAGATGCTTTAAAGGGTTTAGGTAAGCTTAGCAATGAAGAGCGTCCAGCCGCAGGCGCTGCTATTAACGTAGTGAAGCAAGGTGTTGAAGCTGCGCTTAGCGCACGTCGTGAAGCGCTGTTAAATGTAGAGCAAGCGAAACAGCTCGCACAAGAATCAATCGATGTTACTTTGCCAGCACGCGCACAATCTCAAGGCGGCTTGCACCCAGTAACGCTGACGCTGCAGCGTATCGAACAACTATTCCATTCCATTGGTTTTGAAGTGGCGACTGGCCCAGAAATCGAATCAGATTTTTACAATTTCACCGCGCTTAATATTCCAGAAGATCATCCAGCACGTGCTATGCACGATACGTTTTATATCGACGAAGCAAACGTGCTTAGAACCCATACTTCGCCGGTGCAAATTCATTACATGGAAAATGCCTTAAAGAATAACAAAACACCTCCACTAAAAATTATTGCGCCTGGTCGTGTGTACCGCGTCGATTCTGATGCCACACATTCACCGATGTTTCACCAAGTAGAAGGTTTGTGGGTCGATGAAGAGATTAGTTTTGCTAATTTAAAAGGCGTGGTGCAAGATTTCCTACAAAAATTCTTTGAGCGTGACGATTTAACCGTTAGATTTAGACCTTCATTTTTCCCGTTTACTGAGCCATCGGCTGAGATGGATATGAGCTGGAATGGCGGTTGGTTGGAGATTGGTGGTTGCGGTATGGTGCATCCAGAAGTTTTTAAACATGTGAATATAGACCATGAAAAATATCGCGGTTTCGCTTTTGGTTTGGGTGTAGAGCGCTTGGCTATGTTGCGTTATGGCGTGAATGATTTGCGTCATTTCTTTAATAATGACTTACGCTTTTTAAGCCAATTCAGATAAGTACTTTATTTAATAAGTACTTATTAAACAAAAAAGTTAAACACAATAATTAAGGTCACAAAGCATTATGCAGTTTTCAGAAAATTGGTTACGTAGCCTTGTTAATACAGATTTAGACAGTCAAGCCTTAAGTCATGCTTTAACCATGACTGGGCTTGAGGTTGAAGAAATGCAGGCAGTAGCCGCGCCTTTTAGCAAAGTGGTAGTGGCAAAAATATTAGCCGCAGTTAAACATCCTGATGCTGACCGTTTACAAGTTTGTACGGTTGATGTTGGTTTAGCTGAGCCAGTACAAATTGTATGTGGTGCTGCTAATGCGCGTGTCGGCTTAATTGCACCGTGTGCTTTGGTGGGTGCTGAGTTGCCGGGTTTTTCAATTAAGCAGGCCAAAGTGCGTGGTATTGAATCATTTGGCATGATGTGTTCTTCCAAAGAGCTTGGCATTAGTGAAGAAGCCACCGGTTTACTTGAACTAGACAGCGATGCTGTGATTGGTCAAAGTATTCGTGAGCATTTGGATTTAGATGACCATTTGTTCACACTTAAACTCACGCCAAACAGAAGTGACTGTTTAAGCCTTAAAGGCATTGCGCGTGACGTTGCCGCTATTACTGGTGCAAGCACTAGTTTTGAAACTATTTCAGCCGTGACTGCCGAATTATCTGAAGTGAAAAATATAGTGGTTACTGAACAAACAGCTTGTCCGCGATATTGTGGCCGTCTGATTCTTGGCGTTAATGCAAAAGCCACTACGCCTAGCTGGATGCTTAAACGCTTGGAGCGTAGCGGCCTACGCAGTATTAGTGCGGTGGTCGATGTGACTAATTATGTATTGTTAGTGCTTGGTCAGCCAATGCATGCCTTTGATGCGGATAAATTAAATGGCGATTTAGCGGTTCGTTTCGCCAAAGAAAGTGAGTCTCTAGTTTTACTTAATGATCAAGTTGTCACATTAAAAAATGATGATTTAGTCATTGCTGATGCTAGTGGGGCAATAGCGCTTGCTGGTGTGATGGGTGGCAAGCCGAGCTCTGTCACAGATGACACTGTTAACATTTTCTTAGAAAGTGCATTTTTCACGCCCGCCGTGATTACTGGAAAAGCGCGTCGATTAGGCTTAAGTACCGATTCATCTTACCGATTTGAGCGTGGTGTCGATTTTGGAAATACACGTGATGCGATTGAATACGCTACCGCACTGATTCAACAAATTTGTGGTGGTAAAGCCGCAGCAGTCAGCGAGATTATTAGCGCGTTGCCAAACCGTAATCCGGTTAAGTTACGGCTCGCAAGACTTGTTTCAGTATTAGGTATTCCATTTTCTCAAGACAAAGTTGCGCAATTATTAACCCAGCTTGGTTTTTCTTTTACCACTGCTGATAATGTTTTTATTATTACACCGCCAAGCTTCCGCTTTGACATTGCCATTGAAGAAGATTTAATCGAAGAAATTGCACGTTTACACGGCTACGATCATATTCCGGCAACACCACCAGTTGCGGCATTAACTATGTTAGAAGCACCAGAAGCGAAGAGTCCGCTCAATAAATTACGTGACTGTTTAGTCTCTTCAGGTTACCAAGAAGTCGTTAATTATAGTTTTGTTGATGAAAGCTGGGAGCGTGATTTATTGGGCAACACCAATCCAATTAAGCTCAAAAATCCAATCGCGAGCAATTTAAGTGTAATGCGTACAAGCTTGTGGGGCGGTTTGCTAGATACGCTAGTTTACAACCTTAATCGTAAGCAAGATCGAGCCATGTTGTTTGAAGTGGGCGCGGCTTATTTTCAGAAAACGAATCAAGATTCAAGCCTAACATTTGTTGAATCTACTTATATTTCTGGTCTGGTCTACGGCAGTGCAAAACCTGAGCAATGGTCTGCCGATGCCTCCGATGTTGATTTTTTCGAAGTGAAAGCGCATGTGGATGCCTTACTTGGTGGAGCAAATACACATAAGCAAGTGACTTACGAAAAAGCCGAACACGTGACCTTGCACCCAGGCCAAACTGCTAGAATTTTACTAAATGGCGTAGCTATAGGCTGGTTAGGTAAGTTGCACCCAAAATGGCAACAACACTATAGTTTAAGTAAAAGCACATTTTTGTTTGAATTGCAGGCCGATGCTGTTTTAAATCGTCAAATACCTAGTTATCAAGAAGTATCAAAATTACTACCAGTGCGTCGTGATTTAGCTGTAGTGGTAGATGCAGATATCGCAGTAAATGCCTTATTAAGTGCTATAAAGCAAGCGAATATACCACTTGTTCTTGACGTGGCATTATTCGATTTATATCAAGGCCAAGGCATCGCTGAAAACAAAAAAAGCCTTGCATTATCAGTACTTATGCACGATACTCAAAAAACTTTGACTGATGCTGATGCTGACGCTGCCATCGCAAATGTGCTGCAATTGCTACAAAATAACTTTGGTGCAACACTTCGAAATTAAACCATTAAACGGTATGATTCGTTTAGTGGTTTTTTGTAAGAAATTGTTGGTAACAAGCAATATAGTACAAGATTAAAATCAATAATCGGTACATAAAAAAAGCTTATAAAAGCTAGAAATGGGAGCGTAGTATGACATTAACAAAAGCTGAACTTGCAGACTTGCTTTATGAGCAAGTTGGTTTGAATAAACGTGAAGCCAAAGATATGGTAGAAGCGTTCTTTGAAGAAGTTAGAATTGCTTTAGAAGCTGGTGACAGTGTAAAGCTCTCAGGGTTTGGTAACTTTGAGTTACGTAAAAAATCCGAACGTCCAGGCCGTAATCCTAAAACGGGTGAGGAAATTCCAATTTCTGCACGTCGCGTTGTTACTTTTCATGCAAGCCAAAAGCTGAAAAGTAAAGTTGAAGCTAATTATCTTAACTAACATTAGGTAATGTTAAATATTATGAGCGAACCCCTTGTAAAATTGCAGCTACCTCCAATACCGGCCAAGCGCTACTTCACTATTGGTGAAGTCAGCGAGCTTTGTGGGGTTAAGCCTCATGTGCTCAGATATTGGGAACAAGAGTTCACTCAGCTAAAACCCGTTAAACGCAGAGGTAACCGTCGCTATTATCAGCATCACGAAGTGTTGTTAATCCGCCGTATTCGTGACTTGTTATACGAACAAGGCTTTACTATCAGCGGTGCGCGTAACCGCCTTGATGGCCCAGAATTCAAAGCAGCGGCAGCACAATCAAATGCCGTTAATCAAACTTCAGTAATCTCAGATCAAGCTGGGGCTGACAATAGCGTGAGTTTTAATTTTGAATCTGTGAAAACAGAATTGACATCGATTTTAACTTTATTACACGCTGCGACTCATGCGGCTTAAATTCAATTTTTGGCTTAATGCCTATATCTAAGCATTAGATCTGATGCCTAATTAGAATTGTTCGATTTAATCTATCAATATTATCTACGCTTTATTTAAGCTTGTTTTTATCGACACTAAGTCTTTGCGTTATAATGCTTGCCTTGCTGCAAGTGTATTGCAGCATCGGTTCGGGGCATAGCGCAGCCTGGTAGCGTACTAGTCTGGGGGACTAGGGGTCGCAAGTTCAAATCTTGCTGTCCCGACCAATAAAATCAATAAGTTACAGTTTTAGTTCTGTAGGAAATTTTTTATTCATAGCTATCGCGCCCTACGTGTGCCCTAAAAAGAGATTGCTAGGCTTTATTAACTAGGTTGTTTCTGCATCAGAAAATACCGCTTGAGCCAGCTAAAGTGTTCGAGTGGGGCAAGACACTCACCGAAACTCTGGCAACAGTTCACCAGCATGGCATCGTACATCATGACATTAAGCCGCAAAACTTACTGCTGACTGGCGAGGGACGCTTGAAAATTGCTGATTTTGGCGTGGCAAACCGCAACTGGGGAACGCGCATTTATATGGCACCGGAACTTTCGCTCGGCGAAGCTGTGGCCAGTGACGATGTGCGTATCGACGTTTATGCACTGGGCGTCACGTTGCTGGAGTTGCTACTCGGGAAGAACCCGCTACGAGACATCGCGGACAACGATCTGTTGCAGGCAAAAATCCGACACGATTTTATTCCGCATAACTTGGCTCGTTGGATTCAGGAAATCCTGCTGAAGGCAACCCACCCGACGCCAGAGCTACGATTTCAATCTATGAAAGATTTCGGCGAGGCAATTGAGTCGCGGCATGTGTCGTACATTATCGACGGCGATCGGATGAAGGCGCAGCGTATCGCCGCGAAGGCAAGAATTCTCCTAGCTCGCAAGAAGTGGCGCACCGTTGAGAAGTATTGCCAGCAGGCGCTGCACATTGCACCGGACTGCGTCGCCGCGCTCATTGTCGCAGGCCGTTTGGAGCTGATGCTGAAACGGACGGCACGCGCCAAAGCATACTTTTTTGATGCCGTCAGAATCAATCCAAGGGCTACCGTACAAAAAGAACTGGGCTGGATTGCTCTGGAAGAAGGAAATTTCGCTCAGGCTATTTCGATGCTGACAGATCATCTACAGCGCGATGCTGCAGATTTTGAGGCTTGCAATTTGCTGTTGCAGTGATTCTTTCTAACCGAGCGTTACGAACTTGGCGAGCAGTTGGCCACCACGGTCATTACGCAAGGGACTGCGAATAACTGCTTCGAGAATAATCGATTTATTTTTCGGTTGCTGAGCGATAACGGCTCCCGGGAGTTTCTGGATAACATCGACAAAAGCTCAATCACTAATCCCTTTACGCGATTTAATCTTGAAGTTGCAACCGAGACACCGCGAAGTTGGAGCAAGGGCGGCCCGACGCTGAAGTCTAAGCTGGTGTTCCAGGACTATCGTTTTGGTGTCATCGAGAAACATAGGAAGGCACAGTCAATGTTTTTTGATTGCGGCGATGAGCATGTATATTCGTCTAAAAATTCCCTCATTACGCTGGGGCATTTTGAGTGCAACAACATCCATTTTAACCAGAACGGTATAAGCCGCCGCCATGCGATGATCGTGAATTTTCCGAATGATGTGTGGATTTACGATCTGGGGAGCGTTGCTGGAATCTCCGTCGATGGCGAGCCGGTTCACGGTAAAGCTTTCTTGGATGGCGTGCATACCGTGGATATTGGATCACGCAAGATCAGGATAGCGACTAAAGAGAGTCTGTTAATTTAGCTCGTTAGCTACCAACTGGACGATCAGTCCTTTGGCCGTAGTGGTGATGGATGCTGAAATTGTCCAGTAGCCTGCTGGACAATTGCCTCTGGCGTTAAATCAAAGCTTGATAAGCTCGTAATAACGTAGCATAATTAGCTACATTTGAAGCCGTAAAGGAAACGTATTGTTATCATCCCTTTTGTTCAGTGAATACAGAAAGCGTATTTTAGGTTTGCTATTGCTTAACCCTAATGCCAGCTATCATGTGCGCGAGCTTGCTAGGCTTACTAATACTGCCGCTGGTACGCTACATAAGGAGCTTACCAAACTAACGGTTGGCGGCATATTGCGAAGCAAGAAAGTAGGTAACCAAGTACATTATAGTGCCAATCTTGCATGTCCAATCTATGAAGAGTTAGCCAGTATTCTCCGTAAAACTTCAGGTTTGGCTGATGTGTTAGCAAAGGTATTGCTTAGCGTCAAAGATCAAATAAGTGTCGCATTTGTATTCGGCTCGGTTGCGCGTGGTGAGCAACAATCTAGTAGTGATGTAGATATAATAATCATAGGCACATTAAGTTTTGGCGATGCCATACAGTTATTGCACCCTGCTCAGGCTATTTTGCAACGTGAGATAAATCCGGTGGTGTATTCGATCGAAGAATTTCAGCGTCGCGTTAAAAATAACGATTCATTCGTTAATGAAGTGTTAGCCAAGCCTAAGTTGTTTATAATTGGTACTGAAAATGAGCTTAGACAATCTACTTAAGATAAATCAACTCCAAGTGCACACCGCTACGCGTGAGGCTACATTGCGTTTGCTGGAAGCAGCCAAGCGTAATATTGCAGATGCACACATCAGTGCAGTCAGCGGAAAATAGGTTCGATGCTGCTTATAAATGCATTATGCAATGCGCGATGGTGGCACTATGGGTAAATGGCTATAGAACATCTACTAGTCAACCTGGACACCATCAAACGGCTATTCAGACCTTGCCGACGACCATTAGCTTGCCTCAAAGCACCGTAATCATTTTAGACGGCCTGCGCAAACAACGAAATGTCAGTGATTATGAAGGTGATCCGGTTAGCGACCAAGCAGTGATTGAGTGCATTAAGCAGGCAGAAAATTTATATCAGTTCGTGCTTGACTGGATAAAAATTAATCGAGAGGATTTAGTATAGGCACCAAAACTGCTGACCCTAGAAGCATTATCTCAGTCAGCCATTTCCAGTGCAGTTCAGTTAATGCTTAGCTGCGACACTACAAATTAAGTTATGCAGTTTTCAAACTAACCACATTACTAGTGTTAAGAATTGCCTTTAACCTATTACAGCAAAGCTGATACTCAAAAATTAAAATTAGTAAATCAACTTAAGCTGGAATTTTCTAATTCAGTTACTTTTGGTCAAATCAATCATGGAATACGGAAACCCAAGTTTTTTAACTGGTTTAGTGGTCATTGTTAAATCTCACTTTCTAATATTTTAATTAAGCTAACTTTGTGCGTTCTGATTAAGGCCGCTAAATCATCATCAATCCAGCGTGCTTGTTTTACCTCTAATGTATTGCCGTCTAAGTTAATGGTAAAACCACAACCGCGCATCGCAACTAATAATTCGTTTGCCGTTTGGGTTGTGGGCATCATTAAAACCTCATCGCTTCATATTCATTACGTGCGCTAGTACTACCACCTATAATAGGATTTTTATCCGTAACACCGTCATAACCTAGCATTGGCGGGGCTTCTAGTGTTACCTTTCTGTTACTTATTGTTTTACTATCCGTAACAACGTAACAATTGTTACTAATGCTATTCGTAACAGTAAAATCATCAGTAACACTCAAAGCCTCGCCGTTATTGGCTTCTATTAAATTGTTACCTTGTGACGGCAAATTTAGGGGGTCAGTGAGATAACGCTCAAACGCATCATTGAATTGCTCGTACTCAAAACCTTTCGCAGTTTCATAGCCATTAATACGAATGGTCTTTGATGTAATACCATAATCCTTAAGCTTGGTTGATAGCTGTCGTGGGCTTAACTGTTTACCTCGGTTATAAGTTGCCCATGATTTTTCAATGTCTTCACATAGCGCATTGATTAGCTCGGTCGTGGTTATCTTAATCACTTGCTTAGCTTCAAACACTTCTTGAATATCTGCGAGCAACTCATTTGCACTACTGATAGGTATTTGGGTTGCACCTGATAGCCTTAACGCTGTATTCAATGCAGTATCAGGCCAATGGCCACCAGCAACACTGGCAATCTGTAATAACGGTTCAAAGTTATCTTGCTCACGGTCGCCTAGTGCATCAGGTAAAGCGGGGCGGGCTTCTTTAACTTGTTGGCTATAATCTTCAGCAAATCTAGCTAACTTACGGGCTAATGTTTCAAACAAACCAGCTTCAGCACGACGTAATCTCTCAACGCTTTCACTGGCGGTCTTGCGCCTTAATTCAAACACAATAGAACGGCTAGTAACTGTTTCCGCAAGTTTGATTGCATTGATGCCCGCAATGGCTTTCATGCCCCAAATATTAAACGGCTTCGGCTCTAAGTCATCTCCAACACATCTAACAATGATTGATGAATCTCTCGAATAACCCGCATTGAAAATACCGCGTCAACATCCTAAAGAGTTTTTGCTAGGCTCTGTTAACAAGCTTGTTTCTGCATCATAAAAAAATCTTTTTTGGTTACGTTTATGAAGCCAAGTTTGCATGACTGTACTTATAAACTTAACACTTACACTTTTACTCACACTAAGCTTCGTATGTGCTCGCATTTTGGATGCTAAATTATTTACTTTGGGACTGTTTAAACTCTGTAAATTTTTTCATTACGCTCACCTTAGCGTGGTTTTAGTGTTTAACCAATCTATTCACCTTTAGCTAGTTATTCGGTTGAGTTTAAGTGTTGTTGGTGGCAGGTCGCCGTTTTGCTGTAAATTTGTGCTGTGGCAGTCAGCAGAAACTCATTTTGCATACAGCGATAAACTAGTTATTCTAAAATATGTACATTTGTATTAAATGATATTCGCTTTTAGGGTGGTAATTACGGTAATCAGGTATTCAAATAGTGATAAGATCGTCAAGATAGAATTCCAATCTTTGTTTATTTTACGATTACTGCAAGCGATAGAGTTAATTGATGGCATTCACTTTTTGACTAAATATTCAATACTTATGAACCTTACCTTGCTGAGATTTAACATAGTTTCATGCTTCCAATCTACAAAAATAGCTTGGGATTTAATAAAAACTATTTTCTTAAGCAAGACAAAATCTCTGATTTGTGGTCTTGCCTTATAACCAAAAAACTAGGTCATGTGAGCATAATGGACATCATTAAAGTACCTCAGAATAAGCCACAACCAAATCGTTATGATACCGAGCAGGAGTTGACCGATCATTCTATTGCGGAATCTAGCCTTAAGGTGTTGGCTAAGGCTCCCAATACAGTGTTACTACATAAGTTTCAAGTGCATCAGCTTGAATTAGAAATGCAGAATGAAGAACTCCGTAGTACGCAACTTGCCTTAGCAGAATCAAGAGATCGCTATTTCGATTTATTTGAGTTTGCACCCGTTGGATATTTAACTCTGACTGAGCATGGGCTGATTGCCGAAATCAACATTTCCGCCACATTGTTGCTGGGCATTGACCGAAAGAAGTTGCTGAACACTCCGTTTACAAGACACCTTGCGCTAGAATTTTCCGATTGTTACCATTTGCTAATCCAGCAAAGTAATCCAGACGAACGCCAAAGCTTTGAAGTGCAGATTCAGCGAGTAGCTGGCGACTTACTCTATCTCCAAGTTGATATGGTCATCGTCGTTTTGGATAGTGGCACCACTATACGGCGCCTTACAATGACGGACATTAGCAGGATTAAAAGAGCGGAAAATGAAACATTAATCATACAACAGCAATTACAAGCCACGTTAAACGCAATTCCAGATCCGATATTCGAGCTAGGTTTAGATGGTAGATATTACGAATGCTATTCACTCCATGCAGACCTTTTAGCGGCCCCCCGTGAATCTCTACTTGGCAACTTGGTGTCAGATGTACTCCCAGCGAAGGTCGCTAATGTTGTTATGGCTGCATTGAGAGAGGCTAATGTCACTGGTGCATCGCGTGACAAACAATTTGAGTTATCGCTTTCCCAAGGTAACCGATGGTTCGAATTATCGATTACTCGTAAACCTAGCTTGATAAATCAAGAGCCGAGATTTATTGTCATCTCACGCGATATCACCCAACGCAAGCAAGCGGAACAAGCTTTACAGGTGAGTGAGTTGCAATTTCGGACATTGGCCGAGGCTATGCCACAAATCGTCTGGATGACAAGAGCCGATGGCTGGAATATTTATTTCAATCAGCAATGGGTTGATTATACCGGGTTGACGATGGAGGAAAGTTCAGGTCATGGCTGGAGCATTCCCTTTCATCCGGATGACCGTCAACTTGCTTGGGATGCTTGGCAACTCGCAACAAAAGGTGACGGTGTATATTCACTTGAAAGTCGCATACGCCGTGCCGATGGCGAGTATCACTGGTGGTTAGTACGAGGTGTGCCGCTACATGATAAGCGCGGTAAGATTATCAATTGGTATGGCACTTGCACTGATATTTCAACACAAAAAAACATACAACATCAATTACGCATTGCAGCTATCACATTTGAGGCACAAGAAGCTATGTTGGTGACAGATGAACATGGGAATATGCTCACGGTAAACAAGGCTTTTACGCAATTAACTGGTTATAGCGCCGCGGAAGCTGTTGGCCAGCCAGCATCTATGCTCAAATCTGGGCTACATGACGCAACGTTTTTTAATGTCATGTATGAAACCGTTGGGCGTGATGGCTATTGGCAGGGTGAAATATGGAATAAGCGTAAAAATGGAGAAGTATTTCCAGGATTAATGATTGTTACAGCGGTCATTAGCACGGATAGTCAGTTAACCCATTATGTGGGAACTTTGTTAGACATCACAGTACAAAAGCAAGCTGAAAAAGTATTAATCAATGCCAGTAAACGCTTAGAGCAGCAGGCAGGGAAAATCGCTTCTGAATTGACGAACGCCAAGGCGGAGTCTACTGATGTTAATACTGCATTGAAGATTATGATGAAAATGCGCCAGAGAGAAAACACTGATGCCAAAGATCTACTCATACTTGAATTGGAGCAGGAAGTGATGCCGTTCTTACAAAAGTTGAAGGCTATGAGTCATGATGCTAGGCATACGAGCTTAGTCAACATGATGTATGCTAACCTGCAACGCTTGATTTCATCCTATGAATCAGAAAGCAGTATTACTAGCGCCTATAAGAGCCTAACAAAAAAAGAGGTTGTGGTAGCCTCTATGGTGAGGGAGGGCGCATCGACTAAAGATATTGCATCCGCCTTGTCTATTTCCCCAGAAACTATACATATTCATCGGAAAAATATTCGTAAAAAACTGGGTCTTGAAAGCAAGGCGAATAATCTACGCAGTTTTTTGATGACCATAGATCATTAGTCAGCACCTTAAATACTTCGTAATTCAAAGCGCTCCAAGCCTGTATTGATTTCTTTCAATTGCATTCAGCACATCTTTACTTGTATAAAATTTATTCTGTAGATCGCTGCGATGAAGCTGAATTGACATAGAAATTATGATGATTAAGATTCGAATAATTTTCTAAATTATGTGGATTATTACTACTATTTTTAAATCTAGACGCCTTTAGCATTTTGCTACTTCTACCATTTATCAGTTGAGACGTAAGTCATCATTATAACTAGCGCTTTGTTAAGTCCAACGTTTTTAAAGAGTGATCAGTGCTACATGATATCGGGTATTAAGGCGTTGAGCGGGCGGATACATTAAAAAATATCATTCAACTGCACGCTACCTCCTAAATATAATCGATGGACCAAGGTTAAAAGTGAATTTCATATTGACTTTCGGTAAGGCATGACTGCAAATTAAATTTATTGTCAGATTATTGTCAGCTTAGCGCTATAAGATACATTTCATGGGCACAGATTGACGTTTTTAAAAACATAAATCAGCCACATTTTAACTAAATGCATACGCTTAATTTATTGGAGATTTAAATGAATAAAATTTTAATTACATTATTCTCAGGTGCTATTGCGTTATCTTTAGATTGCAGCACTTGCAACTACTGCAGCCAATCCAACTGTACCTGTAAAAATAGAAGTAACTACGCTTGATACGACGAATACTGTGCCAGCAAAACAGCACAAAAATTTTACTGTAAACATGACAAGAAAGCCGCTGCTGCCGTGCCAGTTGATGCGCCAGCACCAGTAGCGAAATAAAGTTTATATAGAGCTGAGTCAATTTGCTATCACTTAACTTATGGCAATAGATTAAGCTCAACTGGAGATTTAATATGAAGTGTTTTCTAATCGCAGTAGGCATAGCAGCTGTCGCCATCACTACATCGGCAGTGGCGGCCGATGTAGGTGTCTCTATTAGTATTGGTCAGCCAGGTTTCTATGGCCAACTCGACATTGGTGGATACCCGTCTCCACCAGTCATTTATAGTCAGCCAATAATCGTTCAGCCAGGGCTGGTCGGTCGACCACCAATCTATCTTCGGGTACCACAAGACCACGTAAGACATTGGAGAAGACACTGCGCTGAATATAATGCCTGTGGCGAGCGAGTTTTTTTTGTACAGGATGATTGGTATAACCAAAATTACGCCCCGCGCTACCAAGAACAACATCGTGGCCGGCAGGATGATTATAGGGATAAACACAATGATAAACGTAGAGATGATCAGAGAGATGGTCACCAAGGCAACGACCACGACCGTGGACATGACCACTAATCACTAATGACACCAAATTCAGCTTAGGGTGACCTCATGCCGCAAAGCGTGAGTCGAGATTGTATTAAGGAAAGTATGATGGCAGAAGAAAAGAAAGAGGCTTGGTTAAACTATCTAGCATTAACCACCGTAATATTTGCCGTTTGCGCAACACTCTCTACATTCAAAGGTGGCGGATATTCAACAAAGTCTGTTATCAGCCAAGCGCAGGCCTCTGATGTGTGGGCTTATTATCAATCAAAAAGTATTAAATCCTACATTTATCAGCTTCAAGCCGAAAAAATGGAACTTGATCTGATCGGGTTTAAGTCAACATCGAATCAAAAACTGTCATCTATTTACACCAATAAGATTTCAGAATATCAAAAAAAGATAGAAAAGTACGAAAAGGAAAAAGCTGAAGCTCAGGCGAAAGCCAAGCAACTTGAAGGAGTCCGAGATGAAGCGCAGATTCACTCTAAAGCTTTTGGTATAGCCGTAATTTATTTGCAAATAGCGATTTTATTGTCTTCAATAGCCGGGCTGCTAAAAAAGAAAGCTGTTTGGTTTGGTGGTAGTTTGGCTGGCTTGATTGGCTTAGTTTATTTTGCGGATGGTTTTTTTGTTTTTTTGTAAAAGTTTCTACTTTAAAGTATTTTAAGAATCAAACATCATGCTTGATTAATCAGTTAATTAATCCAAATTCATGACACCTTCAAATATAAATTCTCATATTTTTCCTGTTGTTTAGAAAAAATAATTCCCATACAATTTTGCATAAAAATACAGGCTGTCACTCCTGAAAAAGCGTAAAGCTTTCATAGAAGCGATCATTGTTGATACTTAAAGATACAAAACGCCTTAACTTAGAAATATACAATATGAGTTTCGATGTTCTAATTTCTTATCTTATAAATAAGTGATTGGTTGGCAGTAATGGCTATACTAGGAAGGGTTTTACTCCTTACTTTTCTCATTGAATCGTTAGTATGCATTGCCTTAGCCTTTCTGATCTTTTGTTACTTATCTTTTTTGGTTCTTTAGTTTTACACGAGACTATAAATACTGTAACTTATTAAAGCATTCGATATGCCCAAATGGATTCTTGACATGAATCCATCAGTTGTTACTTTAAAGTTTATTTTTAAATCAGTATCGTTCAAGCATCATAGATTTACGATCAGCTGAAATACCCAAGGTTGTTTTATGACATCAGAAAAAAATCCACTTTTATTGACGCAAGCTAATAGCGTTACAAAAAAAGCAAATAAAATACAGGGATGGAAGTGGCTTTTAGCCATATTGATCGTTGGATCTATTTCATGGTTTATTTATGGAAGATTGCATCAAGCTGCGGGTAACTCAGACAGGGAGAAATTTAACCAAAAATCAAGGCCTACACCAGTATTGGTTGCAAAGCCTAGTCAGCGTGACATGAATGTCTATTTGAATTCATTAGGTACAGTGACGCCTCGTAACACAGTGGTTGTCACTTCACAGGTGAATGGCCAAGTGCTTAATCTATTTTTTAATGAAGGGCAGATGGTCAAGAAGGGGCAATTGTTAGCACTCATTGACACACGCCCCTATGAAATTCAGCGTGCACAGGCGGAAGGTCAGCTAAAGAAAGACAAAGCCTTGCTGGATAACGCCCTGTTAGATTTGGATAGGTACAAAACCTTGATTGCTCAAAGCTCCATCTCCAAGCAAACGTTAGACACACAAGACTCGCTGGTCAGACAATATCATGGCGCAGTCGCTATCGATCAGTCTCAAGTGGATAATGCCAAATTGCAATTGAGCTATTGCCACATCATCGCACCGATTAGTGGGCGCATTGGTTTGCGTCAAGTAGATCCCGGCAATATTATTCAAAGTACAAATACTACCAGCATTGCGACTATCACGCAGTTACAACCTATTACAGTGTTGTTTAGCCTGCCAGAAGACAATTTACCGGCTGTCGCTCTGCGCATGAAATCTGCCACCAATGTTGCAGTAGATGCGTTCGACCGTGGACAAAGCATAAAGCTGGCAAGTGGTGTTTTACTTACCACAGATAACCTGATTGATACGACTACGGGCAGCATTAAAATGCGGGCGATTTTCAAAAATGATGATGGTGCATTATTTCCGAATCAATTTGTGAATATCAAGCTACTGATAGATGTACAAAAGAATGCAATAGTTATGCCTTTGACTGCCTTACAGCATGGCAAGAATGGCGATTATGTGTATGTGGTCAATCAAGGACATTCTGTCACACTTCGACCTGTGAAGACTGGCAATGTTGAGGGTGAATATATTTCTATCATCCAAGGCTTAAGCTTACAAGATGAAGTGGTGGTTGACGGTATAGATAAATTGCGTGATGGCGCAAAAATTAAAGTGGCGACTACCGGTGCCGGTGCAGCTGAGGCACAAAAAGATGCTTCGAGTAAAGCAGAGCATGACCCGGCCAAGAGAAAATCAGGTTGGCATAAAAAACAGAACGCCGAATAAGGTCGTACGATGAATCCATCCCGTCTATTTATCCTGCGCCCGGTAGCGACCTCGCTACTAATGCTGGCCATATTTCTTTCTGGCCTGTTAGCTTATCGCATTCTGCCAATATCGGCATTACCTGAAGTGGACTACCCGACAATACAAGTCGTCACTTTATACCCAGGTGCTAGTCCAGACGTTGTAACATCCTCCATTACGGCACCATTAGAACGTCAATTTGGTCAAATGCCAGGGCTGAATCAAATGTCTTCCACCAGCTCAGGTGGCGCATCAGTAATCACGCTACAATTCAACCTAACGATAAAACTTGATGTCGCTGAGCAACAAGTTCAGGCAGCAATTAATGCAGGCAGTAATTTTTTGCCTGTTGATTTACCCATGCCGCCCGTTTATAGCAAAGTAAATCCTGCTGATGCACCAATCTTAACGCTGGCCTTAAGTTCGAAAACTTTGCCTTTAACCAGTGTTGAGGATTTAGCAGACACACGTTTGGCACAAAAAATTTCTCAATTATCAGGTGTCGGGCTGGTTAGCATCACTGGTGGACAGCGCCCAGCGGTGCGTATACAGGCAAATCCAAAGGCACTGGCTGCATACGGCGTGGCCTTAGAGGATGTACACATTGCCATCACCAACAGTAATCTCTCTCAGGCCAAAGGCAGTTTTGATGGGCCTTCTCGTGCTTCGACCATTGATGCTAATGATCAGATCAAAACGCCAGAAGAGTACCAAAAATTAATCGTAGCCTATCGAAATGGCGCGGCGGTAAGGCTAAGCGATGTGGCAAGGGTAGTAAGTGATGCTGAAAACATTCGATTAGCCGCTTGGGCAAACCGTGAGCCTGCGGTGATTCTTAATATTCAACGCCAACCAGGGGCAAATGTGATTGAAGTGGTTGATCGCGTTAAAGCTTTGCTACCTCAATTACAAGCTTCATTACCTGGCGCTGTGGACGTTACAGTGTTAACTGATCGAACAGTGACTATCCGCGCTTCTGTTAAAGACGTGCAATTCGAACTAATGCTCTCTGTAGCGCTAGTTGTCATGGTAATTTTTCTGTTCCTACGTAGCATTCCTGCCACCATCATTCCTAGTATTGCGGTGCCGTTGTCGCTGGTCGGCACCTTTGGCGTAATGTATCTTGCAAATTTCAGCATCAACAATTTAACATTAATGGCGTTAACCATTGCTACTGGCTTTGTCGTAGATGACGCAGTTGTGATGATAGAAAATATTATGCGTTATATTGAACAAGGTGAATCACCTTTGGAAGCTGCGCTTAAAGGTGCAAAACAAATTGGCTTCACCATCATCTCACTTACTTTGTCATTAATTGCAGTGTTAATTCCACTCTTATTTATGGGCGATGTCGTTGGTCGTTTATTCCGCGAGTTTGCCATCACACTTGCTGTAGCAATTCTAATCTCTGCATTTGTCTCGCTAACACTAACTCCAATGATGTGTGCAAAGCTTTTACGCCATATTCCAACGTCAGAACGAGGATGGTTTTACAATACCACAGGGAATTTTATTGACGGTATGACTCGCCTTTACGGCAAAACCCTGACGCATGTACTCAATTATCGCTGGCTAACATTGCTGGTTGCATTTATGACTCTAGCGCTCACTGTAGCCTTGTATATCATGGTGCCTAAAGGATTTTTTCCAGTGCAAGATACGGGCGTGATTCAAGGCATTTCTGAAGCACCGCAGTCTGTTTCATTTTCCACGATGGCAGAGCGTCAACAAGCACTGGTCGATGTAATACTCAAAGATCCATCAGTAGAAAGCCTGTCTTCTTTTATAGGGGTTGACGGCATTAATACCACGCTCAACAGTGGACGCATGCTAATCAACCTCAAACCAAAAGCGCAGCGTAGAGATGATATGCAAGTCACCATAAAGCGCTTGCAAGGTACGCTAATGGAGGTTGGGGGGATTACCCTGTACATGCAACCCGTGCAGGATCTGACGATTGAAGACCGCGTGAGTCGTAGTCAATATCAATTCATGATGGAAGATGCCGACCAGTCGGTATTAACGGCTGGCGTTGAACGTATGCTAGCGCGTTTGCGGCAGTCTACAATGCTGAAAGATGTTGCGAGTGATATGCAAGATCGTGGCTTGCAGGTCTATTTGGAAATTAATCGTGATGCTGCCAGTCAGCTTGGCATTACCACCGCAGCCATTGATAATGCGCTTTACAATGCCTTTGGCCAGCGTCTAATTTCTACTATTTACACACAATCTAATCAGTATCGGGTGGTGCTGGAAGTCGCGCCAGAGTTTCGCAATGGCTTAAGTGCTTTGAATGGCATTTATGTGACGGCTATTAACAGCAACGGCACAACTGGAGGACAAGTACCACTTAACAGTATAGCCAAAATAAGTCAGCGTGAGGCACCTTTGGCAATTAACCACTTAGGACAATTCCCCGCAGCTAATATTTCATTTAACCTTGAAAAAGGTGCTTCACTTAGCGATGCCGCTAATATTATCAATGCAGCCAAACAGGATCTAGCACTGCCAGTAAGTACCCGTGTCGTGTTACAGGGCGCTATGGCAGCATTTACAGCCTCTTTAGCCAATCAACTGTTGTTACTTTTGGCTGCAGTAGTGACCATGTATATTGTATTGGGCGTACTTTATGAAAGCTATATACACCCAATTACTATCCTTTCCACTTTGCCTTCAGCCGGTCTGGGTGCTCTTTTGGCTTTGATGATTTCGGGTAATGACTTAGGAATCGTTGCTATCATTGGCATCATTCTACTCATTGGTATCGTCAAAAAGAACGCCATCATGATGATTGATTTTGCACTTGAAGCACAGCGCGAGCAAGGTATGTCAGCACGCGATGCTATCTACCAAGCCTGCTTGCTACGTTTGCGACCTATTCTCATGACCACAATGGCATCCTTACTTGGCGCATTGCCGCTGATGCTGGGTAGTGGCGTAGGTTCAGAATTGCGTCATCCACTAGGGTTAACGATGGTGGGTGGTCTAATTGTCAGCCAAGTACTGACCTTGTTCACCACACCGGTAATCTATTTGGCATTCGATTCTCTCGCCAACCGCTTAGGGTTAGGTGTTATAGCCCAACCTATTGGGCTTGAAGATAACGCTAGTTCGACATGAGTTTCTCCGCTATTTTTGTGAATAGACCTGTTGCTACTAGTCTGCTGATGCTTGGCATCACACTGGTCGGCATCGTCTCGTTCAATCTATTGCCGGTAGCAGCTTTACCTCAGGTGGATTTTCCGGTTATATCAGTATCAGCTTCCTTACCAGGTGCCAGCCCAGAAACGATGGCAACGGCAGTGGCAACGCCTCTAGAACGATCACTCGGTCGTATTGCCGGCGTCAATGAGATGACCTCATCAAGCGCTCTAGGTACAACGAATGTTACGCTGCAATTCGACTTAGAGCGCGACATTAATGGTGCAGCACGAGATGTACAAGCTGCTATTAACGCAGCACGCACTTTACTACCTAGCAATTTACCTAGCAATCCAACCTACCGCAAAGTAAACCCAGCAGATTCGCCAATTCTCATCCTTGCACTGACTTCTAATAGCCTTTCTCAGGGACAACTTTACGATGCTGCATCAACCATCATGGCCCAGAAACTTTCGCAGATTAAAGGTGTAGGTCAAGTTAGTGTTGGTGGTAGCTCTTTGCCAGCAGTACGTGTAGAACTTAACCCCAATGCTCTTAATAAATATGGAGTTAGTCTTTCGACTGTCAGTAATGCAATATCAACCACTAATGGCAATCGACCTAAGGGCGTTATTGAAGATGGCGATCACCAATGGCAAATATATGCCAATGATCAGATACGCCATGCAAAAGATTATTTACCAATTATCATTGCTTACCATAACGGCGCAGCAGTAAGGTTAAGCGATGTAGCGGAGGTTGAAGATTCAGTACAAGATTTACGCAACGAAGGTATCGCTAACGGCAAGCAAGCAGTACTGGTTCAGATTCGCCGCCAGCCTGGTGCTAATATCATTGAAACTGTAGATCTTATCCGAGCTGAATTACCTCAGTTACGCGCTTCTATTCCTGGAGCAATTGATACTATCGTGGTAAGCGACCGCACACCAACAATTCGTGCTTCAGTGCATGATGTTGAATTGACTTTGGCAATGTCTATTGGTCTGGTCATCATGGTGGTATTCCTGTTTTTACGCAACCCGCGTGCTACGCTGATTCCTGCAATCGCTGTGCCAGTCTCGCTGCTGGGCACTTTTGCTGTGATGTATCTGTGCGGCTATAGTCTGGACAATCTATCGCTGATGGCGCTGACTGTCGCGACAGGTTTTGTGGTGGATGATGCCATCGTGGTGCTGGAAAATGTGTCGCGTCATATCGAAAATGGCGAATCCCCAATGCAAGCGACGCTTAAAGGCACACGCGAAGTGACCTTTACCGTGATTTCCATGAGCGTTTCACTCATTGCAGTATTCTTGCCCTTATTATTGATGGGCGGTATCGTTGGACGTTTGCTACGTGAATTTGCGGTTACCTTATCAGTTGCGGTCGCGGTATCTTTGCTTGTTTCACTGACATTAACTCCAATGATGTGCGCGCGCCTACTCAAACATCAACCAGTTGCCAAGCAGGGATTAATTTCTAAGCTAAGTGAACGTGCTTTCAATGCTTTACTAGACGCTTATAAAAATAGTTTGGACGTTGTGTTACGCCACGGATTACTGACCATGCTGATATTACTGATCACTATATGCCTGAATGTATATCTGTACATCATCGTCCCTAAAGGTTTTTTTCCGCAACAGGATACTGGGCGTATTTCAGGTGCAATCCAAGCCGACCAAAGCATCTCATTTCAAGCCATGCGACACAAACTCACTGACTTTATTACCATCATCCAACGCGACCCAGCTGTCGAAAATGTCGTTGGATTTATCGGTGGGGGTCAACGTAATGGCGGCTTCATATTCCTAGCACTCAAATCACGATCCGAGCGTAAAGAGACTGCTGACCAAGTTATTGCCAGACTTCGCCCTAAGTTGTCACGTGAACCTGGTGCTAATTTGTTTTTACAGTCAAATCAAGATATTCGTATGGGTGGGCGTCAAGGCAATGCACAATACCAATACACACTACAGGCGGATGATTTAAAAGAGTTGCAAACATGGGAACCCAAGATTCGTGAGGCATTAACACTTATACCAGGCATTGCCGATGTGAATGGTGACAAGCAGGACAAAGGTAGCCAAACCTTACTGACCATTGACCGAGACGCAGCGGCTAGGTTGGGTGTCACGGTTAAAATGATTGACGCCACACTCAATGGATATTATGGGCAACGCCAAGTTTCAACAATTTATGCACCACTAAATCAATATTATGTGGTGATGGAAGTGGCACCACAATATTGGCAAAATCCAGAATCGCTGCGTGATGTTTATATTGTGACTGCCAACGGTAAACAGGTGCCCCTTTCTGCAATCAGCCACTTCGAACCGTCGACAGGTCCACTGGCTGTGAATCATCAAGGGCAGTTTGCCGCCTCCACCATTTCTTTCAACCTTAAACCAGGTGTATCGCTCTCACAAGCAACTATTGCTATAGATCAGTCTTTCGCGAGTATTGGTGTGCCTAATTCAATTCGCGGTGGTTTCCAAGGTACCGCCAAGGTATTTCAAGCTTCATTACAAAATCAGCCTTGGTTAATATTAGCCGCCTTATTAACTGTTTACATTGTGCTAGGCATGCTCTATGAAAGCTATATTCACCCCTTAACTATTATCTCTACGCTACCTTCTGCTGGAGTTGGCGCTTTACTGGCTCTACTAGCTTTCGGTATGGAGTTTAATATCATGGCGATGATAGGCGTGATACTGCTGATTGGAATTGTTAAGAAAAATGCCATCATGCTGATAGATTTTGCTATTGATGCCCAGCGCAACCGCGGCCTTAGCGCACAAGAAGCCATTTATGAAGCTTGTGAGTTACGTTTTCGACCCATTATGATGACGACAATGGCCGCCTTACTAGGCGCATTGCCACTAGCATTGGGACTCGGTGAAGGTTACGAGTTACGTCAACCACTCGGTATCTCTATTGTCGGCGGACTAATCCTTAGTCAGATACTAACGCTGTACACCACACCAGTAGTTTACCTCTACATGGATAGGTTAAGTGTATGGTGGAAGCAACGTAATCTACGTAAAGCTTTACCTATCGATTTGGCAGTATAAATAATATGGAGTCGTCAATGTCTAGATTTATTGAAACCACACAGATAGCTTTGCTGATTACCATGCTGTCAGCTTGTGCCGTAGGGCCAAACTACGTCAAGCCAACAATGGAAACGCCAGCAGCTTTTAAAGAGAAAATTGATTGGAAATCTGCTCAACCTCAGGATGAGCAACCTCGTGGTCAATGGTGGGATATTTTTGGCGATACTGAACTGAATAAATTAGTAATACAAGTGGAAATCTCCAACCAGAATATTCGCGCCGCAGAAGCGCAATATCGTCAAGCTAGGGCATTAGCCCAACAGTCACAAGCAAGTTATTATCCTACCGTGACAGGCGGAGCTTCTGTAACTCGTAGCCAAGCATCGAAAGCATTGAATGCATCGAATACATCAAATGTTAGCAGTAGCGCGTCAAATTACAATCTAAACTTAGGAGCGAGCTGGGAGCCAGATGTTTGGGGTCGTATCCAACGTGCAGTGGAAGCTGGTAATGCCGGTTTACAGGCCAGCGCGGCAGACCTTGAAGCGGCTAAGCTAAGCGCACAGACTGCGTTAGTGCAAGATTACTTTTTGTTGCGTACCAATGATGCAAGAAAAATGCTATTGAATAATACCGTCGCTAATTATGAAAAGTCCTTAGAACTGACACAAAATCAATTCGCGGTAGGCGTCGCTGCACGCGCTGATGTTGTGGCGGCAGAAACCCAGCTAAAATCGGCCAAGGCACAGGCTATAGATGTTGGAGTTCAGCGCGCACAGCTAGAACATGCTATTGCAATTCTGATGGGTAAGGCACCCTCAGAACTTACAATTGAACCAGCCGGCAATGCTTTTGTTGCACTGCCCCCAGCAATTCCAACTGGAATTCCATCTCAACTATTAGAGCGTCGGCCAGATATTGCTGCTGCCGAAAGACGTGCCGCCCAAGCGAATGCGAAAATAGGGGTAGCCGAAGCCGCTTTTTACCCTAGTCTAACAATATCTGCCGTGCTCGGCTCACAAAGTCCAAGCTTTGCCAATTGGTTAAGTGCGCCAGCTCGGTTCTGGTCAATGGGGCCAGTATTGGCACAAACTATTTTTGATGGCGGCCTACGCAAGGCACAAACGGCCGAGGCCTTGGCAGTTTATGACCAAAATGCTGCTAATTATCGACAAACCATTTTGCTTGCATTTCAACAGGTAGAAGATAATCTCGCCGCGCTGCGCATTCTAGAGGAGGAAGCTCAACTACAAGATGATGCAGTTAAATCAGCTCAAGAATCACTTCAAATCACTCTTAATCAATACAAGGCAGGCACAATTACTTATTTAAACGTAGTCACTGTAGAAACTATTGCACTTAATAATGAAATAACTGCGCTGGGGATTCAAAGTAACCGGCTTACAGCGGCCGTTTTACTTGTAACGGCATTAGGAGGTGGCTGGAATACGTCAGCCTTAAACAGTTTAATTAAAAAACCTTAAAATGTCATCGAGGCTATGTACTATGATGATGGTTTCGAGGTTGAAGTGCAAAAATTTCAGCATGATACTGCCTAAAATCAAATACATCTTGAGTGAACAACTCAGCAGGGCATTTGAGCCCTAGCAATTTGCATGGTCTGGTATTCAATTTCCACGCAATCGCATCTAACTCTTCTTGGCTAAAGACACTCAGGTCTTCACCTTTTGGCAGGTACTGCCTAAGTAATCCATTGGTATTTTCATTAATACCATGCTGCCACGG
>CAIYLB010000116.1 GCA_903926935.1 uncultured Pseudomonadota bacterium | reverse complement strand
GGTGGACATTTAGCATTCCGCGCGGCCATGAATCCTGACGTATTGGCTACCACTTGCTTCTACGCCACAGATATTCATAAAAAAGGCCTAGGCTTAGGCAAAAATGATAATTCTATGGATCGTGCTGGCGAAATCAAAGGCGAGCTTTTACATATTTGGGGCCGCCAAGATCCACACGTTCCACTAGAAGGCCGTAACTTGCTAAAAGCACGCCTTGAGGAAGTCGGTACACGTTTCACTTGGCATGAAGTGAATGGTCAACATGCCTTTATGCGCGACGAAGGTCCGCGTTATGACCCTGCATTAGCCTTGCAAAGCTGGGGCTTATTGCTAGAATTATTCCATCGCCGCTTGGGTTGGGGAGATCTAGATGTAGTTGCTGACGGTGCTGCAGCGGAAAGCCGTCACTAGAAAACGGCTATTAAATATACACTGCACAATCTCGCACTTCGAATGAAGCCGGGAATCCATAATAATTTAGCTTAATTAAAATTGAAGCCCGCCTTTGCGGGAATGACGTAAATTTAAAGGTTTTACAAAAATGAAAAAGATTGATCCATGTACACTAGTGTTATTTGGCGCTAGTGGCAACCTATCACGCGTTAAATTAATGCCTGGACTATTCCGCTTAGATGCCGCTGGCCGCCTGCCAGAGCACATGGCCATTTTATCCGTAGGCCGTGGTGATGTATCGCGCGAAGCGTGGCAAGCTGATATTAAATCGATGTTAGATACCAAGTTTAAAAATGGCTATGATAAAGCAGTGTTTGAGCGCTTTATGGCGCGCAACCATTATCACTCTAACCCACCAACAGACCCAAACGCATTCCAAAAAATGCAGGCTAAACTGGCTGATGAAAGCGTATTTCCACAAAATTTAGCCTATTTTCTTTCAGTACGCCCAACTGACTTTGCACCCATCGTAGAGCAATTGTCTGGCGTAGGTTTGTTAGAAGAAAGTAAGCATTGGCGTCGTGTATTAATTGAAAAACCATTTGGTACAGATTTACCTTCAGCACAAGCATTGCAAGCATCAATCACCAAACATTTAAAAGAAAGTCAAATCTACCGAATTGACCATTATTTGGGTAAATCTGCACTGCAAAACATCATGCTTACGCGCTTTGCCAATGCCATGTTTGAACCGATTTGGAACAACCAGTACATCGACCACGTACAAATCACCAATAACGAAACTTTAGGCGTAGGCGATCGCACCGAGTTTTATAACAACACCGGTGCATTACGCGATATGGTGCAAAGCCATTTACTACAAACATTAGCGTTAGTAGCAATGGAAAAACCTCAAGATTTAAGCCCAGAAAGCATCCGAGCAGAAAAAGTAAAAGTATTACAATCGATAACGCCAATTCCAGTAGATGCCATTGAACAGCATGTTTTTCGCGCGCAATATTCAGCGGGTCGCGTTTGTGCTGCTGACGGCCATGGTGAAAACGTTCGTGGTTATTTGGATGAATTAGCAAGCGTAGGCGTCACCGAAAGTGTGACTGAAACATACGCAGCTTTGAAGCTATTTATTGATAACCCGCGCTGGAAAGGCGTACCTTTTTATGTGCGGACAGCAAAACGGATGCACGAAGGTAATACGGCAATTTCTATACGTTTCAAAAAAGCGCCTATGCAATTGAATGACGAACAACATCAAAACTGGCTAATGCTCAATATTCAACCACGTGAATGTATCAAAATGGAAATCGAATCTAAAATTCCAGGCTTAGACATTGCAACCCGTACTTTGAGTATTGATAGCCCACAGCGCCAAGCTAGTGATGAAACCATAGATTCATACGAATCACTTTTACTTAACTTGATGGAAGGTGATCCGTCACTATATCTGCATATTAGTGAAGTAGAAGCACAATGGCGTTTGATAGACCCGATTGTAAAAGCTTGGGCTGCAGACAAATCACCAGTGCTGCAATATACCGCTGG
>CAIYLB010000115.1 GCA_903926935.1 uncultured Pseudomonadota bacterium | reverse complement strand
GTCGCGCTATAAAGCTAAAATCTCTGGCCCGCTGTTAGATAGAATAGACTTGCATATAGAAGTACCGGCGCTCAAAGAAGATGAGTTGATTAATGCCAGTGTAAGTGAACACTCACAAGCGATTAGAAGCAGAGTTGAAAAGGCGCGTGCCAAACAGTTAAGTCGGCAAGGAAAAGCTAACCATCTACTTGGTACGCAAGAAATTGAAACGCATTGCGCCACTAGCGAGGCCGGTTTAACGCTATTGAAAACGGCCATAGCGCGGTTAAATTTATCCGCCAGAGCGTATCACCGCATATTAAAAGTAGCGCGTACCATTTGCGATTTAAGTGATGAAACCAACATTCAAGCTACGCATATTGCGGAAGCGATTCAATATCGTCGGCATGACGTATAGCTGACCTTAGAGTAACTGAACTTAGTATAGAAGGCATGAGCGTAAAGCCAATGCTATAATTCGTTATCTATTAATACAGCATCTAAAATTGATTATGCAGCAAAAAACTCCGCCCACTACTGAGAAAATCCTGAGAGATTTACTCGCAAAGCGCATCTTAATTTTAGATGGCGCAATGGGCACCATGATTCAGCAATATAAGCTGACCGAAGCGGATTACCGAGGTGCACGCTTTGCCGATTTTGCCGCGCCAACCGGACAGCGCGAGCTGTTTGTTAAAGGCAATAATGAATTATTGAGCTTAACGCAGCCGCAAATTATTCAAGAGATACATGAAAAATATCTAGCCGCTGGCGCAGATATTATTGAAACGAATACTTTTGGGGCCACCAGCGTAGCGCAAGACGATTACCACATGGCGCATTTGGTGTACGAAATGAATGTGCAATCGGCCAAGCTTGCTAAAGCCTCGTGCAATAAATACAGTACGCCAGATAAGCCACGCTTTGTGGCCGGCACTTTAGGCCCTACGCCTAAAACCGCCAGCATTTCTCCCGATGTGAATGATCCGGCGGCAAGAAACGTCAGTTTTGACCAGTTAGTAAACGCTTACTTAGAGCAAACGCGCGCATTAGTAGAAGGCGGCTCAGATATTTTAATGGTGGAAACCATTTTTGATACGCTGAACTGTAAAGCGGCCTTGTTTGCCATAGATGCATTTTTTGAAGAAAGCGGCTTACGTTTTCCCATTATGATTTCTGGCACGGTAACAGACGCTTCTGGCCGTATTTTATCTGGCCAAACGGTTACCGCTTTTTGGCATTCTGTACGCCATGCAAAGCCACTAACCATAGGCTTGAACTGTGCATTAGGCGCGACTTTAATGCGTCCGTATGTCGAAGAAATTTCAAAAATCGCTGATACGTTTATCTGCATTTACCCAAATGCCGGTTTGCCTAATCCTATGTCGGATACTGGTTTTGATGAAACGCCGGATGTGACCTCAAGCTTGGTAAAAGAATTTGCCGAAAGCGGCTTTTTAAACATTGCCGGCGGTTGTTGCGGCACTACGCCAGCCCATATCAATGCCATCTACAACGAAATCAAAGATATCGCACCACGCATACCACCAGTATTACCGCCAATACTTAAATTATCCGGCTTAGAGCCATTTATCATTGATGAAAGTTCTTTGTTTGTAAACGTCGGCGAGCGTACCAATGTCACCGGCTCTAAAGCGTTTGCGCGGTTGATTATTAACGAGCAATACGATGAAGCCTTAACCGTCGCCCGCCAGCAAGTAGAAAACGGCGCGCAAGTGATAGACATTAACATGGACGAAGGCATGCTGGACGCCGTAAAAGCCATGACGCACTTTTTAAATTTAATTGCCAGCGAGCCAGATATTGCACGCGTGCCAATTATGATCGACTCTAGTAAATGGAGCGTGATTGAGGCTGGTCTAAAATGCGTGCAAGGTAAATCTATCGTCAATTCAATTTCGATGAAAGAAGGCGAAGCTGAGTTTTTACGCCAAGCAAAATTGTGTCGCCGTTATGGCGCCGCAGTTATCGTGATGGCGTTTGATGAAAAAGGCCAAGCCGATACTTACGCACGCAAAACTGAAATTTGCAAACGTGCTTATGATTTATTGGTCGGTATCGATTTTCCGCCAGAAGATATTATTTTTGACCCGAATATCTTCGCCATTGCGACTGGTATTGAAGAGCATAACAATTATGCAGTGGACTTTATTGAAGCCACACGTTGGATTAAACAAAATCTGCCGCATGCTAAAATTTCTGGCGGCGTGTCTAATGTCAGTTTTAGCTTTAGGGGCAACGACCCGGCGCGCGAAGCGATACACACGGTATTTTTATACCACGCTATTAAAGCCGGCATGACGATGGGCATTGTAAACGCCGGCATGATGGGCGTTTATGACGACTTAGCGCCAGAACTACGCGAGCGCGTTGAAGATGTGGTGTTAAACCGGATTGTCGATGCGAATAATCCTTTGGCGGCGACCGAGCGCATGATAGAAATTGCCGGCACGCTAGTGGCTGGCGGTAAAAAAGAAGCGGCAACGCTGGAATGGCGCGGTACGCCAGAAGCACCAACGCCGGTAGAAAAACGATTAAGCCACGCCATGGTGCATGGTATTACTGAGTTTATTGTAGAGGATACCGAAGAAGCTCGTGCGGCAGTGGAGGTTAGCGGAGGCAGGCCAATTCATGTGATTGAAGGCCCGCTCATGGACGGCATGAATATTGTTGGCGACCTGTTTGGCCAAGGAAAAATGTTTTTACCGCAAGTGGTGAAATCTGCGCGCGTCATGAAGCAAGCAGTGGCACATTTAATCCCGTTTATTGAAGCGGAAAAAGCCGCTGATGAAAAACGTACCGGCATTGTAGCTAAGCCTAAAGGCAAAATGGTGATCGCCACGGTGAAAGGCGACGTACATGATATTGGTAAAAACATCGTTTCTGTGGTGTTGCAATGCAATAACTTTGAAGTAGTCAACATGGGCGTAATGGTGCCAGCGGCTGAGATTTTAGCCATGGCCAAAGCGGAAAATGCCGACATTATTGGTTTGTCTGGCTTGATTACGCCATCGTTAGAAGAAATGACGCATATCGCCAAAGAAATGCAGCGCGACCCGTATTTTAAAGCCATGAAAATGCCGCTATTAATTGGTGGCGCTACTTGTTCACGCGCACATACCGCCGTTAAAATCGCCCCGCATTATGATGGGCCAGTAGTTTATGTGGCGGATGCTTCACGCTCAGTTTCTGTGATGCAATCTTTGCTAACGCCAGAAACACGTGATACTTATATTGCCGAAGTGGCGGCCGATTACGAAAAAGCGCGCACCCAGCATGCCAATAAAAAAGGCACGCCTATGTTAACGCTTAAAGAGGCGCGCGCTAATAAAGCCAAACTGTCTTTTACTGGCGACAACACGCCGGTTAAACCAAAGTTTATTGGTCGACGCGAAATTAAAAATGCCGATTTAAGCATCATTGCGCAATATATAGATTGGACGCCATTCTTCCAAACGTGGGATTTAGCTGGTTTTTATCCCGCTATTTTGAGCGATAAAGTCGTCGGCGAAACCGCGACTAAATTGTTTGCCGAGGCGCAAGCCATGCTCAAAAAAATCATCGAAGGTCGCTGGCTAACCGCCAATGGCGTGGTGGCATTATTGCCGGCCAATAGCGTGAATGATGATGACATTGAAATCTACACCGATGAAACGCGCAGCAATATTGCCTTTACTTATTACGGCATGCGCCAACAGACGGTAAAACCAGTGATAGACGGCGTGGCTCGCCCTAATCAATGCTTGGCAGATTTTATTGCGCCCAAATATTCAACAGAAACTAAAGAAACAACCACGCCTGATTACATTGGTATGTTTGCCGTCACCGCTGGTTTAGGCATAGAAAAACATGTTAAAAAATTCGAAGACGCACACGATGATTACAGCAGCATTTTAATCAAAGCGCTGGCTGACCGCTTGGCCGAAGCCTTTGCTGAATACATGCACGAACGTATTCGCCTAGATTTTTGGGGCTATGCCGCCAATGAAGCCTTAGATAAACATGCGCTGATTAAAGAGCAATATCAAGGCATTAGGCCTGCACCCGGCTACCCCGCTTGCCCAGACCACACAGTAAAACCTGATATGTTCAAAGTATTGCAATGCGAAACCATAGACATGCAACTGACAGAATCTTTCGCCATGACGCCAGGTGCGGCTGTATCAGGTTTCTATTTTGCCCATGCTGATGCCAAGTATTTTAGCGTAGATAAAATTGCTGAAGATCAGTTGCTAGACATGGCCAAACGCAGGGGTTTAAGCAAAGAATATTTAGAGCGTTGGTTAGCGCCGAATTTAAGTTAAGGTTAAGTTATGCATATTCACATTTTAGGTATCTGCGGCACTTTTATGGGCGGTATTGCCGTACTTGCTAAAGCGGCTGGCCATAAAGTTACCGGCTGCGATGCCAATGTTTACCCACCTATGAGCACTCAGCTTATTGCACAAGGTGTGACGCTTATCGAAGGTTTTGACCCTTCACAAACTGCACTCAATCCTGATATTTATGTGATTGGCAATGTTGTTTCGCGCGGCAATCCATTGATGGAAGAAATTTTAAATCGTGGTTACCCTTATATTTCTGGCCCACAATGGCTGGCAGAAAACGTGCTACAAGGTAAGTGGGTGCTGGCTGTGGCTGGTACGCATGGCAAAACCACCACCAGTTCTATGCTGGCTTGGATATTGGAATATGCCGGCTTAGCGCCCGGCTTTTTGATTGGTGGCGTGCCGCAAAACTTCGCTGTTTCTGCGCGTTTGCCACAGGCACCGACCCAAGACAGTAAAAGTATTTCACCCTTTTTTGTCATTGAAGCAGACGAATACGATACGGCATTTTTTGATAAACGCTCAAAATTTGTACATTATCGTCCACGCACGGCGGTGTTAAATAATCTTGAATATGACCACGCGGATATTTTTGAAGATTTAGCCGCGATTGAAAAACAGTTTCATCATTTAGTTCGCACTGTGCCACAAGCTGGCTTAGTCGTCAGCAACGGTAAAGAAGCTAGTTTACAAAGGGTGATTGATAAAGGCTGCTGGACGCCAGTTGAAAAGTTTGGCTCAGATAGCGATTGGCAAGCGGTTAATCCACAAAGTGACGGCAGTTTTGATGTGACGTTTGCGGGACAATTGCAAGGTCACGTAGCCTGGGATTTACTCGGTGAACATAATCGCATGAATGCGCTGGCCAGCATTGCTGCGGCGCGCCATGTGGGCGTTTCTGTGGAAGTGGCGATTGAGGCCTTAACCGAATTCAAAAATGTAAAACGGCGCATGGAAATTCGTGGTGTGGTGAATGGTGTCACCGTGTATGACGACTTTGCCCATCACCCAACCGCCATTGCCACCACGATTGCAGGTTTGCGCAGTAAAATTGGTAAAACTAGCGATGCTGTTAGCAATGGCGCTAGAATCTTGGCCGTTTTAGAGCCCCGCTCGAACACCATGAAGTTAGGCGTGATGAAAAATGCCTTACCAGAAAGTTTGGCAGAAGCAGATTTAGTGTTTTGCTATGGTGCAAATTTAGGTTGGGATGCGACTCAAGCACTAGCACCGATTAAGCATAAAGCCAGCGTGTATGAAGATTTAGAGGCGATGGTTGCAGCAATAGCGTCGGTAGCGAAAGCTGGCGACTATGTACTGGCAATGAGCAATGGCGGATTTGGCGGCGTACACCAAAAAATTCTGGATGCTTTGCAGGAAAAAGTCAGTCTAAAAGTACTTTAATTGCCTCTGCTAGTTATGAATAATCTTGTAGTATTTAGTACGGCGACGTAAAAAATTGGCGACAAAAAACAACGCAATAGTCATGCAAGTGCTGACTTCACTCAAAATAAAGTTAAAAACCATGAGTGTGATAAGTATCGCCCTTTGGCTGTCATTAGGCATACACGCGCTTTTCTTGGCGATTCATTTTGAGCCTGCCCTGAAAAAATTCGCGGACAACTTGCCGGTGCTAGAAGTGATGTTAGTCAATTCAAAAACCAGCAGCAAGCCGGTGAAAGCGGATGTTTTTGCACAGGCAAATTTAGACCGTGGCGGCAATACCGACCAAAATAGAAAACTAAAGTCTGCCTTACCTGTGCTTAAGCAACAAAGGACAGAGTTTAATGCTCAACCATTACCGGTCCAAAAATCTGGCGAAAAATTGGCTAATCAAAGCACTAAACAAACAAAAGTGCAAACAGCAGAGCAAAAGCACATTGCGGCCTTAGAAAAGCAGGCCCTAGCGTTAATGACGCAATTAAACTCGCCGCAAAAAGTACAATCGCAAGTTGTGCCAGTGGCAAAGTTAAAAGAGTTAGAATCTAGCAATCAGGCCACAGTTAGCAAAAAACTGGATATACAGGAAATTTCCGCCAGCGCGCAAGAAATGGCTCATTTGGAGGCACTGATTGCTAAGCAGCAGGACGATTATCAAAAACGCCCTAGGCGTAAATTTATCGGTGCGCGTGCTAAAGAATATCGTTATGCACTTTATGTCGATTCATGGCGGCAAAAGGTAGAAAAATATGGCAATCTCAATTATCCAGTAGTTGCTAGAGAGCTTAAGCTTTATGGAAATTTACAAATGACGGTTTCAATTAATGCAGATGGTAGCGTAGATAAAATTGAGATTAACCGCAGTTCTGGAAATAAACTACTAGATGAGTCGGCTAAACACATTGTGGAGCAGGCTGCACCTTATGCGAGGTTTTCTGATGATGTACAGAAAGAAATTGATATTTTGAGTATTACCCGGACTTGGACCTTTAGTAAAGAAGATAACGTTGCCACCGGTGAGTAATTTTCTATGCTTACAGCCATACGCGTTAATTAAACAGCTAATGAAATGACTATTACAAAACAATGACAAACCACTTTCAATATCATGTATTTTTTTGCTTGAATCAGCGTGAAGACGGCGCCTCTTGCTGTATGGATAAAGGAGCGGGAGCGGCATTTGATCACATGAAAGCGCGCGTCAAAAAATTAGGCCTGAATGGCCCAGATAAAGTACGTATCAATCGTGCTGGCTGTTTTGATCGCTGCGGAGAAGGGCCGCTATTAGTGGTTTATCCGCAGGCCATTTGGTACACATTTGTCGATAATGAAGATATTGATGAAATTATCGACAGCCACTTAATCAATGGCAAGGTGGTGGAGAGGCTGGTGATTTAAGGAGTAGGAGCGGCGCCTCGCCGCGAAGCAATCGTTCAATCGCGGCGAGGCGCCGCTCCTACCGAAAGCCTTAGCTTATATTTTCCGTCACTCTTTCCTTCAGCCTATTGATGCTATGTTCATCGAGTGGCAAAGGGTTGGCATCACGCAAGGCCTCAGCCCAATGTGAATTAGGGAAATGTTTGTCATTTTCAAAGCGCGGAATCACGTGCCAATGAATGTGTGGCGTTTTATTGCCTAAGCTGGCTAAATTAATTTTATCCGGATTAAAAATATCTCTAAGCGCCTGCTCTACAGCAAATACTACTCTCATCATTCGCGCACGTTGCAATGGCGCTAAATCGGTCATTTCTTTAATGTGTGCTAATAATTCTACGCGGCAATAAGCTGGGTAATCGGCATCGCCCAGTAATACCACGCGACAAAAGTCATCTTGCCAAAGTATGTTGCTGGTGCTTGGGATACACAGCGCGCAGTTGCTAGTCGTCATAGTCTGGCCGCCATTATGATGCAGCTAACATGCGCTCTAAAGTCAGCTTGGCTAACTTGGCTTCATGTGCAGGCACTTTAATTTGATTGACTACTTTACCTTCCACCAAGTTTTCTAGTACCCAAGCCAAATGTTGCGGATCTATTCTGGCCATAGTTGAACATTCGCACACCACATGGCTCATAAATTGCACTAACTTGCCTTCTGGTTTCATTTGTTCAGCTAGGCGATTCACCAAATTAAGCTCTGTGCCAACAAGCCATTTAGTATTTGGTGCGGCTTCGGCAACAGTTTTAAGTATATATTCAGTTGAACCTACGTAATCAGAATGCAGGCACACTTCAAACGGGGCTTCCGGATGAGAAATCACAATGCCATCTGGGTGTTCTGCCCGAAATTTAGTGATATTTTGCAAACGGAACATTTGATGTACTGCGCAATGGCCTTTCCACAGCAAGATTTTTGCATTTTTAATCTGCTCAACCGTTAAGCCGCCCATAGGTTGATCAGGGTCCCAAATGGGCATTTGCTCTAGCGGAATGCCCATTTTGTGGCCAGACCAGCGACCTAGATTTTGGTCTGGGAAAAACAACACTTTTTCGCGTTGCTTAAAACTCCATTCTAATATTTTAGGCGCATTAGTGCTGGTGCAAACAATACCGCCATGCTCACCACAAAAAGCTTTTAAATC
>CAIYLB010000114.1 GCA_903926935.1 uncultured Pseudomonadota bacterium | reverse complement strand
TCTATGAGTACTTTACCTACACCTTCGGCGGATGCCCAAACACATAGCGAGCAACTCGCGTATCTTATTCAACGCGCAATAGAAAACGCAGGTGGCTGGATAAGCTTTGCTGAATATATGCAGTTTGCACTTTATGCAACTGCACATGGGTATTACAGCGGCGGAAGCCAAAAGTTCGGCGACTTTAAAAATGGTGGCGGTGATTTTGTGACGGCGCCTGAAATCTCACCCTTGTTTGCAAAAGCTATTTCCAAACAAATTGCACAGGTACTCGTTGAAACCGATGGCGACATTTTAGAGTTGGGAGCAGGCACAGGAAAGTTGGCGGCAGATATATTGCTTACATTATTGCAGTTAGAGGCTGACTTTAAAGTACTACCTAGGCAATATTTTATACTGGAAGTAAGTGACCACTTACGTCAAGTTCAGCTTGAAACCTTGCAAAAAAAACTTCCTACAGAGCTTATGCAGCGTGTGGTGTGGCTTAATTGTCTGCCAAAAACTTTTAATGGCGCTGTGATTGGTAATGAAGTGCTGGATGCAATTCCTGTGCATCTTATTCACAATACAGCGGAAGGGTTATATGCACGTGGCGTGGCGTTTGATGAGAAAAATTTTGTATTTAAAGATAGGATGCTCACCGATCAGCATTTGCTAGAAATAGTAAATAAGCTCAACTTACCAAAAGGCTATCTCACAGAAATTTGCCCTGCCGCTAGTGGCCTAATTGCTAGTTTAGCTAGTATGTTAGAGCACGGTATTATTTTGATGATTGATTATGGCTTTGCGGCGCGTGAGTATTATCACCCGCAGCGCAATCAGGGTACGCTCATGTGCCATTATCAACATTACGCCCATATAGACCCGTTAATCAATGTTGGACTACAAGATATTACCGCTCATGTTGATTTCACCAGTATCGCCTATGCAGGTGTTAATCACGGTTTAGTGTTAAGTGGTTTTTGTAGCCAAGCGCAATTTTTGATGAACTGTGGCATTTTAGATTTGATGTCGCAAGTATCGCCAAATGATATGGCGCGTTACGCGCCGCTCGCTGCGGCTGCGCAGAAATTATTATCTCCTGCTGAAATGGGCGATTTATTTAAAGTCATTGCGCTGAGTAAAAACTTTGAAGCACCACTGCTGGGTTTTGCCAGTGGTGATAAATCTCACACACTTTAATTGCGAAGCAATAAAGTATAATTACGTTTATGACAGAAAACACTCAAATACAGCAAGAAAACTCATTTGAAGCTAGCCAGCTTGAAACTAATCAAGTTGAAGCCCCCGAAGATGGCGAATTAAAAAACCGTCGCATTCGTAGTTTTGTACTCCGCCAAGGCCGATTAACAAGAGGTCAGGCGCGTGCGCTGGAGACTGGTTTACCACAATTTGGTATCAACTATTCGCCAGAAATCATCGATTTAAACGCCAAATTTAATCGTAGCGAAAGTAAGAAAATATTGGAAATTGGTTTCGGTATGGGTGAGACCACCGCAAAAATAGCTCAAACTTTGCATGATTGTGATTTCTTAGCTGCCGAAGTGCATACACCTGGAGTTGGTGCCCTTCTTAAGTTGATAGAGGAGTTAGCGCTTACTAATATCCGTATTATTCAGCATGATGTTGTAGAAGTACTGCAAAATATGCTGGCAGAGGCAAGCCTGGATGGCGTGCATATTTTCTTCCCAGATCCTTGGCATAAAACGCGCCATCATAAACGCAGGTTAATTCAAGCGGGTTTTGTAAAGTTGCTATGTAGTAAATTGAAAGTAGGTGGTTATTTACACGTAGCTACCGATTGGCAAGAATATGCAGAATGGGTGTTGGAAGTTTTAAATGCTGAACCATTACTGAAAAATACCGCAGAAGACTATGCTGAAAAGCCTGGTTATAGACCGCTAACCAAGTTTGAAAATCGCGGCATCAAGCTGGGACATGGTGTTTGGGATATGGTGTTTATAAGAAAATAAATTGCAGGTAAATAAATCACTGTGGGGTGTGCAAGTTCTATTTATTTGCACACCGGTAGCTTAGCCATAAGTCTCACCTAGTTATTCGGCAACATCACCTTCATCAAGTTTAAATGTCTTACGCACTAAATCTTCAGGCTCTTCGGCAAACAGCCACTTGCCTATCACTTTCTCAGCTTCTTCAACTCCTTGTTTTTTCAAGCTAGAAAATAATTGTATCGTACATTCACTGTGATAATGCTCGCCCCACGTTTCAATCAATTCTTTACGCACACGGCTTAAAGTTAAGCCAGCTTCGCCACGTGAGAGTTTGTCTGATTTGGTTAATAAAACATGCACTGGTTTACCGCTAGGACAAAACCAATCTAACATTTGGCGGTCTAGTGGTGTAAGTGGGTGGCGGCTATCCATGACTAACACCAAGCCACCTAGGCTTGATCGTTCGCTTAAATAACGCGCAAGTACGTTTTGCCAGTGTGCGCGCAAATGTTCTGGCACTTTAGCGTAGCCGTAGCCAGGTAAATCGACTAAATGCCTATCATTACCTAGCGTGAAAAAGTTGATAAGTTGTGTTCGCCCAGGCTGCTTACTCACAAAAGCTAAGCGATTGTGGTTAGCCAGCGTGTTCAGTGCGCTAGATTTACCTGCGTTAGAGCGGCCGGCAAAAGCAACTTCAATGCCGCTGGCAATGGGTAAGTCGCGTAAGTGATGGGCTGATATGTAAAATGTTGCATTTTGAAACAAGGGCATGACAATCCAGTTCGATTTTATTTGCCTCTTAATAGAATATCGCACGCTATTTGGAGGCTGTGTAAACAATAGTGAAAAATGCTATCACGAATAGG
>CAIYLB010000113.1 GCA_903926935.1 uncultured Pseudomonadota bacterium | reverse complement strand
TTTGCGGTTGCAATTGCAAAGCTTCTTCCATGCTATGTGCAACCACTGAACGGGCAGAAGCCAAACCAATTTTGGTCATAGCTTCTTTAAATTTCTGACGATCTTCAGCTTTATCAATCGCCTCTTTAGAAGCGCCTATCATTTCAACATTGTATTTTGCGAGTACGCCATGTTTATCTAAATCTAGCGCGCAATTTAAGGCAGTTTGTCCGCCCATGGTTGGCAACAAAGCATCCGGACGCTCTTTGGCAATGATTTTCTCAACCACTTGCCAAGTCACTGGCTCAATGTAAGTCGCATCAGCCATTTCAGGATCAGTCATAATAGTGGCTGGATTAGAGTTCACCAAAATAACCCGATAACCTTCTTCACGCAGCGCTTTACACGCCTGTGCGCCAGAATAATCAAACTCACAAGCCTGACCAATTACAATTGGACCTGCACCAATAATTAGTATCGATTTAATATCCGTACGCTTAGCCATTAGCTTGCCTTTCCTTGTTCTAATTTTGCTGCTTGCATCATGCTAATGAAGCGATCAAACAAATAACTCATTTCAGTTGGACCTGGACTTGCTTCTGGGTGACCCTGAAAACTAAATGCAGGTTTATCAGTACGCGCAATGCCTTGCAAACTACCATCAAATAATGAGACATGGGTTGTTTTAATGTTGGCAGGCAAGCCTGAAGCATCTACCGCAAAACCGTGGTTTTGGCTGGTGATGTAAACACGTTTAGATTCAACATCTTGCACAGGATGGTTTGCACCGTGGTGACCAAACTTCATTTTGTGCGTTTTAGCATCGCTAGCTAAAGCTAACAATTGATGGCCTAAACAAATACCAAAAGTCGGCACGCCTGTTTCAACAATAGTTTTAATGGCCGCAATGGCGTAATCACAAGGCGCTGGATCACCAGGGCCGTTAGATAAGAACACGCCATCTGGCTTGTAGGCCAAAGCCTCTGCCGCAGAAGTTTGCGCAGGCAACACCGTTACTTTGCAACCGCGTGAAACCAACATACGTAAAATATTACGCTTTACGCCGTAATCGTAAGCAACCACATGAAACTGTGCTGCTGGCGCCGAGGTAAAACCTTCGCCTAGCGCCCATTCACCTTCAGTAAACTCATAAGGCTTAGCACAGGTCACGACTTTAGCTAAGTCCATGCCATTCAAACCTGGGAATCCTGCAATCAAGCTATTGGCCAAGGCAATCGCTTTAACTTCATCTGATTCACCCGCAATAATGGCACCAGCTTGCGCACCTTTTTCACGCAAAATGCGCGTTAATTTACGGGTATCTATGTCTGCAATAGCAACGACATTATTGGCGACTAAGTATTCTGCCAATGATTGGGTGTTTCTAAAGTTGCTATGTGTCAGAGGCAAATCACGAATAATTAAACCGCTGGCATACACTTGACCAGACTCTACGTCTTCAAGATTAACGCCATAGTTACCAATATGCGGGTAAGTAAGTGTGACTATTTGTTTGGTATACGATGGGTCTGTGAGTATTTCTTGGTAGCCAGTCATTGAAGTGTTAAAAACCACCTCGCCAACTGTTTGGCCTGTAGCAGCATGGCCAGCAGCGCCAATGGATGTACCACGAAACACAGTTCCATCTGCAAGTACGAGTATGGCGGGCAGATTTTGTGACACGGTAACTCCTTGTTTTACAGCGTTAATTAATTTCTTGCTCTTAGGCCATCGTGAACGGATGGCAGATACGCAAAACGGGATGAGTTTTTATACTCTTCCCGTTTCAGAATTAACGAATTATAGCGAAAACCAGCTTACATTTCAACGTTACATTGCAAATAGGTCTTTTGTTCAGCGATTTAAAAGCAAAAAATCCGTTTAAAAATAGCAGCGAATAATTAAGCCTATTGCACAAAGTGAGCTGGCACCGCGTGTTTATTAGTAAAGCGCTTAGTTTAAATGAGACTAAATAAGCAATTTTTCAGTGTATCAAGAAAAAACACTAAGAAATTAACGCAAATTTAATACATCCTGCATGTCAAATAAGCCACTATTTTTATCAGCTAAAAACTTTGCCGCGCGTAATGCGCCCAAAGCAAATGTTGCGCGACTGCTAGCCTTATGTGTCAACTCAACGCGTTCACCAATGCCAGCAAACAAAACGGTATGGTCGCCCACAACATCACCACCGCGCACAGTTGCGAAACCAATCGTACTAGGATCACGCTCGCCGGTTACGCCTTCTCGGCCATACACTGCGCACTCGGCCAAATCTCTACCCAGCGCGCTAGCGGCTGCTTCACCTAAACGAAGCGCTGTACCAGATGGCGCATCAACTTTATGGCGGTGATGCGCTTCGACAATCTCGATGTCATAACCTTCATTCAGCACTTTTGCGGCAGATTGCACAAGGTTAATCAGCAGCGTCACGCCCACACTCATGTTAGGCGCAAATACTATCGCCACATTTTTGGCAGCAGCCTCAATAACCTGCTTTTCCTCAGCAGAAAAGCCTGTTGTGCCAATAATCATTTTCACCTGATGTTTTTGGCAAGCCGCCAAATACAACATACTCGCTTCTGGGCGCGTAAAATCAACTAGCACATCGGCATTTTTTAAGGCGTCATCAATATTATCCGTGACTTTCACACCAGAAACTTTACCTAACTGCTCGCCAGCATCACGGCCTAATTGCGGATTGTCTGCTCTATCCAATGCGCCGTGCAGAACTAATTCAGCATCTGCAAATACACATTCCAACAGCACATGACCCATGCGACCTGAACAACCAGCGATTACTACTTTTAACGGATTTGCCATTACTTTGATACCCATACTTAATATTTATGTGTGCGCTAAAAATTATATCTAGCCTTAGAAACCAATTTTTTCAAGCATCTTATCAAAGTAACTTGGCTCACTTTCAGCTGGCAAATCTTTAGGCTTTGGCGCCACTTTAGTCGCGGCTTTTGTCGTCGATGCTGGCTTAGCTAAGGGCTCTTCAGTTGGCAAATTTAAGGTTCGCTCTAACTTCATGCCAGATGAAGATTCTTTGCCATTCAACGTGTCCGCAGTCGCAGCTGCCGACGTTTCTGTCGGCTTAGATTCAGGCACAACTATAGCCGGCTCAATTGGTGCGACTGGCACAGTCTGACGCTGCTCCACTGGCGCGACAGTTTTGGCATTTAATTTAGCCGCTTTTTTTGCAGCTTCATCAGCCTTTAGCTTGTCAGCTTCTATTGCCTTAGCTTTTTCTTCCGCTTTTTCTTTAGCAATTTCAGCCTCATCTTTTTGCCAGAATTTAAGCTTACTCATTAAACTTTTCTCTTCTGGCTTGGCGCTAGGGTTAATCACTCGCGTACCAATATTTTCATCTGCAGATGCTTTATCACCGGCTGAAGCTATGACATCACCACGAACCGTTTTTAATAACTCACTTTCAAAATCTAAAATCACACGACGCTGTTCGATGATTTTTCCGCTTTCGCGCATTTGATACACATAATCCCAACGGTTACCATGGAAGCTATCTTGTATAAGTGGCGTTCCCATAATAAAGCGCACTTGCGATTTCGTCATACCAGGACGTAGTTGCAGTAACATTTTAGAGGTCACCACATTGCCTTGTTGTACATCTAATCTATAAGGCTTTATTGTCGGCAAAGCAGTGCCGCAAGAGGCACATAAAACAGCTAAAAGAATGATTAAGTTACGCATATTATGACTTTAATTTGAATAAGCGTTAATATAACACGTAGTGATGCAACCAAAACACTGTCACTATTAATTGTGGCAAACAACTATTAAGAGCAAATCAATATGCAAGATCAACAAGAGTTAAAAAATGCCGGCCTTAAAGCCACGCTTCCTAGACTAAAAGTATTAAGTCTGTTTGAAAATAGCAAGGAGCGGCATTTATCGGCTGAAGATGTTTACAAAATCATGCTCAATTCAGGCGAAGACGTTGGCTTGGCCACGGTTTACCGTGTATTAATGCAATTTGAACAGGCCGGCTTATTAATACGCCATCATTTTGAAAGTGGTAAAGCGGTATTTGAATTGGATAATGGCGGCCATCATGACCATATAGTCTGCGTAAAATGCGGTCGAGTTGAAGAGTTTTATGACGCAGAAATTGAAAAAAGACAACAAGAAGCCGCTGAATCGCTAGGCTTTGAAATACAAGATCATTCTTTAACCATTTATGTTGTGTGTAAAGACCTGCCTTGCAATAAAAATTAAGCTGGCATTAGCCACTAATTTTATAAATCCAAGATTGACTGACGATTTAAAGTTTTCTGGCGATTTGAAAGTTAGCCGCGATTAAAGTGCCAGCATTTCTTTTGCATGCTGCCGAGTCATTTGTGTAATTTCTAAGCCGCCTAGCATTCTAGCAATTTCTTCAACCCGCTCAGTTTCATCCAGTACAGCAATAGTGCTGAGCGTTTGCGCATTGACTAAAGATTTACTAACGCGCAGGTGATGCGAGCCCAATGCCGCCACTTGCGGCAGGTGAGTGATGACTAACACTTGGCGTTGACTAATGCTTCCATCATTCACTGACTCACCTAATTGCTTGAGTAATTGACCAACCACCTCAGCCACGCCACCGCCAATTCCAACATCAACCTCGTCGAATATCATGGTTGGAATACTTTCTTTTTGTGCGGTCACCACACGTATCGCCAAGCTAATGCGAGATAACTCACCACCCGAGGCTGTTTTAGCCAGCGGCTTAGCGGCAACGCCAGCGTGACCTGCCACTAAAAATTCCACCTGCTCCAGCCCGTTTACATTGGGCGTTTGAGATGTTTTTTCTGGCATGCTTTTATCAAGCGCATTCTTATCATTCGAGCTAAGCGCTACCTCAAACTTACCACCACTTAAAGATAGACGCTGCATTTCTGCGCTAATTTGTGTGCTTAATTTGACTGCCGCTAGCTTACGGCCTTCGCTCAAACTTTTAGCCAACTGCATGTATAAAGAAAGCGCTTGCGCTTCTTGTTTAGCCAATTCACCATCGTTGGCAAATAATGCGAGCTCTGCCATACGCGCTTGGGATTGTGCTAATAACGCAGCAATTTCTTCAGGTTGCACACGGTATTTACGTGACACATTATGTATATTTTGGATTCTCGCATCTAGTTCTGCCAGCCTAGCCGGATCAAGATCGGCACGCTGAAGATATCGATTTAAAAATCGATCCGTTTCTTCCAGTTGTATCATCGCCGAATCAAGCGTTTCAACAGCCTCACTGATTTCAGCATCATATTCGCGTAAGTGTTGCAGCTTGTGCTGCACTTGTGAAAGTAAGCGTATGGCTGATAATTCGCCTTCGCTCAACAAATCTCGGCATTGTTCGCCACCAGTAATTAAACTAGCGCCATTTGATAAACGCAAATGCTCTTGCTGCAACTCATCCCACTCAATAGCAGTGAGTGATAACTGCGCTAACTCTCGCGCTTTATCGCGCAGTTCGGCAAACTCGTCCGCATATTGACTGGCATTTTTTTCAGATTCTAAGCGTTGTTGATGAAGCTTGTGCCAAATTTTAAAGTGCGCTGAAACTTGTGATGCCAACGCTGAAAGTCCACCGAAATTATCTAATACCAATCGTTGCGTAGCCGGCTTTAGTAGTGAGTGATGGGCATTTTGGCTGTAAATATCCACTAACAATTCGCCCAACTCTTTTAACTGCGACACCGTGACAGATGCGCCATTAATATAAGCACGTGACCGGCCATCGGCAAACATTACGCGGCGTAAAACCAGTTCCTGACCATCATTTTCTAGCTCGGCTTCTGCTAGCCAAGCGCTGGCCTCAAGGTTATTAGCGATACTAAAAATAGCGCTAATTTCTGCTTTATCGCAACCGGTGCGAGTCACGCCGCCCTCACCACGCGCGCCTAAAGCTAGTGATAGCGCGTCGATTAAAATAGATTTTCCGGCACCTGTTTCACCGGTTAATACGGTAAAACCTGCCTCGAACTCTAAATCGAGTTGATTGACGATAACAAAATCGCGTATGGAAAGACTGTGCAACATAGGATTTCAACTAAACCTGAAAGTTAAATTCATAAAAATTTTGCTAATGACTACTGATAAAAATTAACCCCAGTTAAGTTTATTGCGCAGCATATCAAAATAACAATAATCACTAGGATGAAGTAATGAAATGGTTTTTTCAGCTCGCTTAACTACTACCGTGTCGCCGACTTCTAAGGTAAATTGATATTGGCCATCAAAACTAATTTGTGCCTCATCAAAATGCACCAAACTCACCTCAATTTTACTCGTGCTATTCACTGCAATCGGCCGATTACTCAAAGTATGCGGACAAATCGGCACCAGCGTAATCGCCTCTAGATTTGGATGTAATATTGGGCCGCCAGCAGAAAGCGCATAAGCAGTAGTACCGGTTGGCGTACTTAAAATAAGGCCGTCACTACGCTGCTTATGTACGAACATATTATCAATACTTACTTCCAGCTCAATTAAACGTAAGCCGCTTTTAATCACCACATCATTTAAAGCATAATTAGAGTGGAATATTTTACCTTGCCTAATCACATCGGTGGCCAGCAGCATACGTGGCTCTTTAATAAATTCACCTGCCAGAATGCGGTCGACTTCTAACAGCATATCCTCTGCACGTAAATCTGTTAAAAAACCAAAGCGCCCACGATTGATGCCAACTAAGGGCACTTCAGCTTCGATTAAGCTACGTGCCACGCTCAACATTGTGCCGTCGCCACCCATCACAATCGCCATATCCGCTTTATGGCCAATATCATCCAGCGACACCACGGTGAATTCAGTTAATTGTGCGTGTTTTGCGGTTTGCGATTCGATACATACTTTTATATTTTTTGACTGCAAATGCTGCGCCAAAGTCACCAAATCTGCCCGCATATGTTGCAGCGCGGCGGGGTTCATGTATTTACCAATAATGGCGATGGATTTAAACGAATTTTGCATGTCGAAATTAAATCACAGTTGCGTGCTGATACAAAGAAAAACAGCAAACTAAATGATGTAAATACAAATTAACTGGATTTATACAATTTAATCACTAAAATTACCAAGCCCTTGTTAAATTAAGGCAAAATACCCATCTTAATAATATTACTTTATTGACGCATTCGGAAACACCAATCACGGAAACATTAATCAGTGGATAAGCGCGCGCAAATATTACTTAAAACCTTAGTTGAACACTATATTAGTGATGGTCAGCCGATAGGTTCACGCACATTGTTACAACATTCCGGTTTGGACGTCAGTGCTGCAACCATTCGTAATGTCATGAGTGATTTGGAGCAGCTAGGCTTCATCGCCAGCCCACACACTTCCGCTGGGCGCATTCCAACACAAAAAGGTTATCGTCTATTCGTAGATTCTTTACTCACGGTACAACCATTAAATACGCAAGCCATCCAGCACCTAAAAAACGGTTTATCTTCACCAAATCCTAGCGAATTAATTAACAGCGCGGCTGACATGCTTTCGCAGCTCACTCAATTTGCCGGCTTAGTGATGATTCCTAAACGCAAGCGCATTGCCTTCAAACATCTAGAATTTTTACCTTTATCCGATAAAAGAGTGTTGGTAATTATTGTCACCAGCGACGGCAATGTGCAAAATCGCATCATCATTGCTGACAAACCTTATTCGCCAAGTGAGCTGACTCAGGCCAGCAATTATTTTAACGCTAATTTTTCGGGGCAAACCTTTGATGAAGTACAACAAAAGTTGCACCTAGAACTCAAGCAAATGCAAACTGATATGAACCGCTTGATGTCTGCCGCACTAGATGCCAGCAGCAAAGCAGTGGATAACGATAAAGATGGCGTAGTGATAGCCGGTGAGCGTAACTTATTGCAAGTGGATGAACTTTCTACCAACGTAAATAGTTTGCGTAAACTATTTGAGGTTTTTGAAAGCCGGACTTCATTAATGCAATTATTGGATACCAGCCAGCGCGCGGAAGGCATTCATATATTCATAGGCGGTGAAAGCGGCTACTTACCTCTAGACGAATGCAGCATGGTAACAGCGCCTTATGAGGCGGATGGACAAGTGGTCGGCACGCTGGGCGTGATTGGTCCAACAAGAATGGCTTACGAGCGCGTAATTCCGATTGTTGATATTACCGCGAAACTTTTATCAAATGCGCTCTCTAATCACTAGCTTTTTAGTTTCTAAGAACGCTAAATCTTAAAACAATTTTTAAATAATATTAAAAAAGATCTGATCATAAAATATGGCTTACTTCAATCAAGAACCACCATTTAAACACGGCGATACACTTAAAGTCGGCATTTTACTCGCTAACTTAGGCACGCCAGATGCAGCCAACGCGCCTGCGCTACGCCGTTATTTAGGCCAATTCTTAATGGACAGACGCGTAGTAGAAATCCCACGTTTCATTTGGTGCTGGATCTTACATTGCATCATCCTAGTCGTGCGTCCAAAAAAATCAGCGGCTAAATATGCGCAAGTTTGGACAAACCAAGGTTCGCCATTACTAGCCCATGCACAAAAACAAACTAGCTTGCTAGACGATAACTTAAGCAAAAAAATCAACTCACCATTTGCCGTAGCATTAGGCATGAGCTACGGCAACCCAAGCATGCAATCAGCCATTGATAAACTACGTGCGCAACATTGCGACCGCATCTTAGTGTTTCCGCTATATCCACAATATGCTGCCAGCAGTACCGGCAGCGCAATGGATGCGGTATGGAGAGTGCTGCTTAAAACACGCAATATGCCCGCTATTCGTAGCATTCGTCATTACCATGATCATCCGGCATACATTTCTGCATTGGCTGGTAGCGTGCGCGAACATTGGCAACTTAACGGCAAGCCAAATAAATTAGTGATGAGTTTTCATGGCCTACCAAAATTTCATCTAATGAAAGGCGACCCCTACCATTGCGAATGCCATAAAACAGCACGACTTTTAGCAGAATCTTTAGAATTAACTAAAGATGAATACACCGTCGCTTTTCAATCTAGATTTGGTAAACAAGAATGGTTAAAACCTTATTTAGCCAGCACGCTAGAGGATTTAGGCAAAGCAAAAACCAAACGTATTGATGTGATTTGCCCAGGATTCAGCAGCGATTGCCTAGAAACGCTGGAAGAAATCGCCATGGAAGGCAAAGAAATATTCACCCATGCCGGCGGTGGAGAATACCACTACATACCTGCACTGAATGAAAGTGAGCTGTGGATACAGGCCATGACAACAATTGCGCTAGAAAATCTACAAGGCTGGGTCAGCGCAGATTGGGATGCAAGCGAAGCTAAAAAAGCCGACGACATGACAAAATTACGCGCACAAGCTATGGGTGCAAACAATTAGGCGTTATACTTTTGTTTTAAGCAAGAAATTAAGTCAAATTTAAGAGTGCTTCTAAAAATTCAAATTTCTAAGTCAGGCAAGGCGCGAATAAAAAATTGCGACGATGCATATGACGAATATGTGAGGAGTAATTTTTTTTGAGCAACGAAGTATGACGACGGAATTTGGTTTTTTAGAAGGACTCTTATGATTGTAATTACAGGCGGCGCCGGCATGATAGGTTCTATCATCGCTTGGCAACTCAACCAACAAGGCCGTGATGACATGGTTATTGTTGATCGCATCACGCATGAAGACCAGTGGCAAAATTTGGTCAAACGCCAATATGTACAATATTTGGATAAAGACCAATTATTCGATTGGTTAAACGGCAACGACGAACAGAAGCCTCGCACAGACATTGAAGCTATTATTCACATGGGAGCCATTAGCGCCACCACTGAGCGTGATTTCAATAAACTGGTTGAAGCCAACATTCATTATTCACAAAATTTATGGTCTTGGTGCGCCAATAACAATGCTGCGTTTTTCTACGCCAGTTCTGCTGCCACTTATGGCGATGGTGAGCATGGTTACGATGATGCTTCAATCGAAAATCTTCGCCCGCTGAATGGTTATGGTTATTCAAAACACTTTTTTGATCAATGGGCGCTACAGCAAGTAAACAAAAATTTAGCCGCGCCAAAAAATTGGGCTGGCTTTAAGTTTTTTAATGTCTACGGCCCTAATGAATATCATAAAGAACGCATGGCTAGCGTAGCTTTTCACAGTTTTAACCAATTTAAAGAAACTGGTGAAGTTAAACTTTTTAAAAGCCATAAACAAGGTTATGACGACGGCATGCAGTTGCGCGATTTTGTTTATGTTAAAGACGCGGCTGCCGTGATTGTTCACTTCTTAAATGCGGCATTAGCTGGCAAAGCTTGCACCAACAGCATTTACAATGTGGGCACAGGCCAAGCACGCGCTTTTAAAGATTTAGCCACTAGCGTGATGACTAGCATGGCTAAAACACCCAATATCAGCTACATTGATATGCCATTAGATTTACAGGGCCGCTATCAATATTTCACTGAGGCAACCGCAACAAAATTGCGTGCTGCGGGCTATGATAAACCGTTCTACAGCTTAGAAGATGGCGTGAAAGATTACGTACAAAATTACTTAATGCAGGACGATGCGTATTGTTAAAACCCGTTCTGGGTTGTCATTGAACACCCCACCTAATTAAAAAGATACTTAAAAAGATACTTAAAAATGACCCGATCAACTGAAAGCCAAAACGCATTTTTACTGCACGAATTGCAAGCACACACCGCGATGTTTGCCCAATTGCAAAGCATATTCCCGCAAGTCATTGCCGTGGCAAATGAGCTACGCGCCACCATGAAACGTGGCGGAAAAATTTTGATCATGGGCAATGGCGGCAGCGCAGCCGATAGTCAACACATTGCCGCTGAAATTGTAGGTCGCTACAAAAAAGAACGTCGCGGCTTACCGGCAATTGCGCTAACAACTGACACCTCTATCATCACCTCAATCGGCAATGATTATGGCTACGACTATATTTTTGCGCGCCAAATCGAAGCGCTTTGCCGCCCGGAAGACACGGTGATTGGCATCACCACTTCAGGCAACAGCAAAAATGTGGTGAATGCTATTATTGAAGCCAATACCATTGGCGCAACCACCATTGGCTTAACTGGCGGTACTGGCGGAAAGCTACAAGAGTTATGTAAATTCAACCTAGTGATGCCAAGCAGCGAGACGCCAAGAATTCAAGAAGCACATATTTTTATTGGTCACAGTTTATGCGATATGCTGGAAGCTGATTAAGCAATGTTTAATGGTTTTATTAACGCTATAGATTTACTGAAAGTTATTGCCGCATGAATGCACATTTAATAGAAGCTGTTCGCCATTTTAGCGATGCTAAAAAAACCATACTAGTGGTTGGCGATGTGATGCTAGATCGCTATTTGATGGGTAGCGTCAATCGTATTTCACCAGAAGCACCTGTGCCAGTCGTGCTACTTAAAGAATCTGAAGATCGCGCCGGCGGTGCTGCCAATGTTGCAGCCAACTTAAGTGGCTTAGGCTTGCATACGCAAATAATCGGTTGTATTGGTGAAGATGCAACGGGCGCAACGCTGAAAAAAATTATCACGAATTCTGGCGTAGATACCGCGCTGGTGATGGCTAGCCAACAAAGACCGACCATTTCTAAAACTAGAGTAATGAGCGGTAATCAACAAATTGTGCGTATCGATGACGAAAGCGCTGCCGCATTTACCGCTGAAGAAAATGCTCATTTACTCAAGCATGTAGCACAAGCCCTTGATGCCAAACCGGCCATGGTCATTTTGTCCGATTATGCCAAAGGCTTATTGAGCGAGGCTTCATGCAAAGCCATTATTCAGCAATGCAAGCAATTAGGCATTCCTGTTATTGCCGACCCAAAAGGCCGTGATTACAGCAAATATAAAGGCGCTAGCGCACTCACACCGAATAAAAAAGAAACTGCTGAAGCTTGTGGCGTTGCTATGCATGAAACGGATGCTTTATTGTTGGCTGCTAAGCAACTTAAAGAAGATTTAGGATTAGATTTTCTGGCGGTCACACGTGGCGAAGAAGGCATTTCTTTCATTGATGATCAACATACCGCGCATATTCCTGCCACTGCAAAAAAAGTGTTTGATGTTTCTGGTGCTGGCGACACAGTTATCGCCACGCTGGCCGCTGGTTTAGTACACGGCTTAACGCCACACGATGCGCTACAATTAGCGAATATTGCCGCCGCCATAGTGGTGGGTAAAGTCGGCACAGTGCCGGTGACACAAGCTGAATTACTGAGGGCTTTAGTGAGCGAAGTTGGCCAATCGCAAGCGGATAAGATTTGTAACAAAGCGCAATTAGTCGCGCTGGTTAAGCATTGGAAAGATAACCAGCAAAAAATAGTATTCACCAATGGCTGTTTCGATTTATTACATGCGGGACATGTGACTTATTTGGAAGCCGCTAAAAAAACTGGCGACAAACTTATTCTAGGATTAAACACAGACCGCTCGGTAAGCGCATTAAAAGGCCCTAGCAGACCAGTGATTCACGAGCAAGATAGAGCGCGCGTGTTAGCAGCATTGGCCGCCGTTGATGCTGTGATTTTATTTGATGAAGATACGCCGCTACAACTAATTGATGCGATTCGTCCTGACGTGATTGTTAAAGGTGATGATTACACCGAAGATCAAGTAGTTGGTGGGACTGAGGTGAAATCTTGGGGTGGCAGCGTGAAATTAATCCCTTTGGTACAAGGTCGCAGCACGAGCAATATCATCAAAAAATTAGGTAGTTAAGTATGGCATTTTTCGCCACATCATCATCGCCAAAAATATTGGTATTAGGTCCAGCCTGGGTTGGCGACATGGTGCTAGCGCAAAGTTTATTCAAAGTACTCAAAGCGCAACAGCCCAATTGCATTATTGATGTTGCTGCACCACCTTGGACTTTACCTTTAATTGAACGCATGCCGGAAGTGAACAAAGGCATTGCCTTGCCTTTTAAGCATGGTCAATTTGCATTATTTGAACGCATTAAATTTGGCAAAAGCTTGCGCCACGAAGGCTATACGCAAGCCATCATTTTGACCAATTCATTAAAATCAGCCATTTTGCCATTTGCCGCGAATATTCCGCAGCGCACCAGTTTTTTGGGTGAAATG
>CAIYLB010000112.1 GCA_903926935.1 uncultured Pseudomonadota bacterium | reverse complement strand
GCCAACTTTCCTGTGCCTGCCCCCAACTCTAAAATATCGCCATCGGTTTCAACGAGTACCTGTGCAATTTGTTTCGAAATAGCTTGTGCAAACAAGGGTGAAATTTCAGGCGCCGTCACAAAATCACCGCCGCCATTTTTAAAGTCGCCGAACTTTTGGCTTCCGCCGCTGTAATACCCATGTGTAGTTGCATAAAGTGCAAACTGCATATATTCAGCAAAGCTTATCCAACCACCTGCGGTTTCTATTGCTCGTTGAATAAGGTATGCGAGTTGCTCGCTATGTGTTTGGGCATCCGCCGAAGGTGTAGGTAAAGTACTCATAGACTTAGATTATAATAGTTAACAATTCAGATTGGATAATACGTGGTCACAAACAATATAAATAAAGTGGTTTTAATTACTGGCGGAGCCAAGCGCGTCGGTGCTGCTATTTGCCGAATATTGCATGCTGAGGGCTTTTCGCTTATGGTGCATTACAAAAGCTCACTCAATGAAGCGCGGGCTTTGCAAGCTGAACTCAATTTACAGCGACCGAACTCAGTATCTATTGTGCAAGGCGATTTATTGAATGTCACTGGCATTCCCAATTTAGTGCATGAAACGGTGCAGTGTTTCGGCAGACTAGATGTACTAATCAACAATGCATCAACTTATTATGCGAGTGAAATAGGCGAGATTGACGAAGAAAAATGGCACGATTTAATGGGTAGCAATTTGAAAGCACCGTTATTTCTATCTCAAGCAGCAGCTCCTGAGTTGCGTAGAAATCATGGCTGCATCGTGAATATTACCGATATGCATGTAGAGCGTCCAAAAAAAGGGTACATTGTATATAGTGTAGCAAAAGCTGGCTTGGTGACGCTGACCAAATCACTAGCCCACGAACTGAGTCCAGAAGTGCGAGTAAATGCAGTTGCACCAGGCCCGGTACAATGGCCAGAAAGTAACCCACAATTTGATGAAGTATATCGCCAGCGTGTAATCAATCAAACCCTGCTAAAACGTGTAGGCGAAGCTGAAGATGTGGCGAAAGCTGTTAAATTTTTAGTGGCAGATGCACCTTTTATTACTGGCCATGTATTAGCCGTCGATGGCGGTAGGTCACTTAATCTTTAGATTTAATTTTAAATAGTGATTCAGCAACAATATAATCCAAACAATAGAACCTAACATTAGAAACCCAATGATCAAACACTTACCATCCAACCATTCGAATAATTTCATCAAACTACGTAACAGTCTAATCAGCGCCACAGGCAAGGCCATAGGCGATTACAATATGATAGAAGAAGGCGACACAGTGCTAGTGTGCATGAGCGGTGGCAAAGATTCACATGCCATGTTGATGATATTGCTGGCCTTGCAAGAGCGCGCGCCAATCAACTTCAAACTGATAGCAATGAATTTGGATCAGAAACAACCAGGTTTCCCGGCGGATATTTTACCGGCTTATTTTGAGAAGTTGGGTGTTGATTACCGGATTGTTGAAGCAGATACTTATTCGATTGTAAAAGAAAAGATTCCTGAAGGAAAAACTACTTGCTCGCTTTGTTCTCGATTAAGACGTGGCGTAATTTACACTACCGCAAAAGAACTAGGCGCAAACAAAATTGCGCTTGGCCATCACAGAGATGACATTGTTGAAACCTTGTTTTTGAATTTATTCTTTGGTGCAAAAATGAAAGCAATGCCACCTAAACTCTCTACCAATGACAAACAAAATATCGTAATACGCCCATTGGCTTATTGTTCTGAAAAAGACATTGCTAGCTACGCGCGGCAAATGGAATTTCCTATCATTCCATGTGACCTATGTGGCAGCCAAGAAAATTTACAGCGCCAAAAAGTGAAAGAGATGCTCCATGCTTGGGAGCTTGAACAGCCGGGCCGCGTTAATAACATATTCCGCGCCATTGGTAATGTAGAGCCCTCTCATTTGGCTGATTTTAATCTTTATGATTTTAAGAATCTGACCCAAGCCAAGCCTGATGATGAAGATCCATTATTTGGCGACATTGCCAATGAAGGTGCGGCGTTGAGCCTAAACACTACGGATGGCACGCGTATTGAGTTTGTAAGAAACGTAGAATCTCACAAATAATACAATAAAATAACGCACAATGTTCTGTAAGTTGTTGTCTTGTAGCCATTTACCTTGCTATGATGCCAAGCTATTGTGTAAGCAAACCCCATTTATTTAGGCATTCATGTCCAAACTGCTAATTGTTGAATCTCCATCCAAAGCGAAAACGCTGAAAAAATACCTTGGAAACGACTATGAGGTACTTGCCTCTTATGGACATGTGCGCGATTTAATTCCGAAAAATGGTGCAGTAGATACCGCTAATAATTTCGAGATGAAATATGACATTATCGAGCGTAACAGCAAACATGTGGATGCGATAGCAAAGGCGGCCAAGAGTGCAGACAGCATCTATCTCGCAACCGATCCGGACCGCGAAGGGGAAGCCATTTCATGGCATATTGCTGAGATTTTAAAATCTAAAAACCTACTCAAAAATAAGATCATGAAGCGTGTGGTGTTTCATGAAATTACCAAAAGTGCAGTTGAGCACGCTATTGCCGAGCCACGCGATATTTCAATGCCTATGGTGAATGCGCAACAAGCACGACGAGCGTTGGATTACTTAGTCGGCTTTAACTTATCACCTCTATTGTGGAAAAAAATTCGGCGTGGGCTTTCAGCCGGCCGCGTACAAAGCCCAGCTTTACGATTAATTGTAGAGCGCGAGCTAGAAATTGAGGCGTTTAAATCACAAGAATATTGGTCAATTCACCTAGATGCTTTAAAACATAGTCATGGCTTCAGTGCAAAGTTAGTGCTACTCAACAATCAGAAAGTTGAGCAGTTCACGGTCATCAACCAAGATCAACACACTGATATTGTTGGAAAATTATTGCTGGCCAGTGCGGGTAAAACCACGGTTTCTCGGGTGGAGAAAAAACAACGCAGTCGAAGCCCTGCCGCGCCATTTACCACATCAACCTTGCAGCAAGAAGCTGTGCGTAAATTAAGCTTCACCACAGCACGTGCAATGCGCGTTGCCCAGCAACTGTATGAAGGTATGGATATCGGCGGCGGCACAGTGGGTTTGATTACCTATATGCGTACTGACTCATTCAATATGGCTGCTGAAGCGGTAATGCAGATTCGCGATTATGTGAAAAAGAATTTTGATGCGGAATATTTGCCAAAATCACCTGTCATGTACAAAACAAAATCAAAAAGCGCACAAGAAGCGCAT
>CAIYLB010000111.1 GCA_903926935.1 uncultured Pseudomonadota bacterium | reverse complement strand
GCCAAATCTATCGCAAGGGCGCTGGGCTTGAATGAAGACCTCGTAGAAGCGATATCATTGGCGCATGATCTTGGCCACACGCCGTTCGGCCATTCGGGCGAAGACGCACTCTGCGAAATAATGAAAGATTACGGCGGGTTCGACCACAACACTCAAGGTTTGCGGGTCGTCGACCTGCTTGAAGAACGGTATCCGGAATTTCCGGGCCTGAATCTTTCCTACGAGGTACGAGAGGGTATAATAAAACATTCCACCGTATACGATCCGCCGCGGTCGTCAGATTCATTCAAACAGACGGCATCGCCGTTATTGGAGATACAGGTAGTCGACGCCGCCGACGAGATAGCGAATAGACTTAACTGGACTTTTATCTAGCCAAGGCAACAACGCAAACACCATTACAGATAAGCCCATTGCCGCCACACCAGGAAATAGTGAAGGCGGAATGCCTAGAAAGCCAACACCAGGAAATGGTGGAACAGCACGCAAGATTGAATAATACGGTGTGAAATACCACACTGGGGCAATATGCGCTGGTGTGACCAATGGATTTGCCGGTACAAAGTTATTCGCTTCTAAAAAGTAGCCACCCATTTCTGGTGCAAAGAATATAACCGTTGAAAACACCATTAAAAATACCACCACTCCTACAATATCTTTAACCGTGTAATAAGGATGAAAAGGGATACCATCTAGCGGAATACCTGTTTCTTTATCTTTAAGTTTTTTAATTTCAATGCCATCAGGATTGTTAGAACCGACTTCATGCAGGGCAATGATATGCGCCGCCACCAAGCCAACCAATACAAACGGCAAGGCAATTACATGAAATGCGAAGAATCGATTTAATGTTGCATCTGATACCAAGTAGTCTCCACGCAACCACTCAGACACGTCTGGTCCAATAAATGGAATCGCCGAAAATAGGTTCACAATCACTTGTGCACCCCAATAAGACATTTGACCCCAAGGCAATAAATAGCCAAAGAACGCTTCGCCCATTAGACATAGGAAAATACCAACGCCAAACAGCCAAATTAGTTCGCGCGGCGTACGGTAAGAGCCGTAAATAATGCCGCGAAACATATGCATGTACACCACAATAAAAAACATAGAAGCACCAGTAGAATGCATATAACGGATGAGCCAACCCCAGGGTACATCACGCATAATATATTCCACCGAACCAAAAGCTAGCTCAGCATCTGGCTTATAGTGCATCGTCAGGAAAATACCTGTCAATATTTGCAGCACCAAAACCAATAATGACAAGGAACCAAAGTAATACCAAAAATTGAAATTCTTCGGTGTGTAGTATTCAGTTAAATGCGCTTTAATATTACTGGTAAGCGGAAAGCGCTCGTCCACCCAATTTAAACCATTTTCGAGCAAGTTAGCTCCGGCTGATTTATTTTGCTTTATCACAGTTTTATTGGTCATAATTAAGCCTTCTCTTCAGTATCAACGCCAATAAGCAAGGTGTTATCTGTTAGGTATTTATGCGGTGGCACAACTAAATTAATTGGCGCTGGTGAGCCTTTAAAAACGCGACCAGCCAGATCAAATTTCGAACCATGGCATGGACAAAAGAAACCACCAGACCAAGTGTCGCCCATATCGCCTTTTGGCTGTAGCTTTGCGCTAGGTGAGCAACCCAAATGCGTACAAATGCCGACGATAACAGCTAAGTCAGGCTTGATTGAGCGGTCCGCATTCTTACAATAACTTGGTTGCTGCGAAGTGACTTCACAGCTAGGATCAGTAAGTTGCGCATCATGCTTACCCAACTCAGCGGTCATTTCAGCCGTGCGGTTAATAATCCATACAGGCTTACCGCGCCACTCCACGGTCATCATCGTGCCAGGTGCTATTTTGCTAATATCCACTTCAACAGGCGCACCAGCGGCTTTTGCTCGCTCACTAGGCGTCATGCTCTTTACAAACGGCACAGCCACTGCTGCACAACCAATCGCACCAACGACTGAACTCGCGATTAAAAAATTACGTTTGTCTAAATCCACATTTGGATTACTTTCTGAATTTGCATGTGACCCATCTTGATGCTTATCGCTTCGGTTTTCTGCCATACTGTCCTCGTGATCTAAATATGAAACTTCACCTATCTAACCTGGTTAGTTTCGTTAACTACTAACTTTAAAACTAAAAATTCTCATACAAACATTACTAAGCGCACAGGCCAGCACAGTGGCGATAAATATCAGGCTACATTGCACCGCGCACAAGTATACATTTTTTTGCACCGAAATTAAAGATATATTTCATAAGCCATTGAAATAAAACGACTAAACCGGGTTATTAATATCGATAAATTCGTGCTTTAAATTAAACCTTTCAGCTAAATGCTCACCCAATGCCTGCACGCCATATCGCTCTGTAGCATGGTGTCCTGCTGAAATATACGACACCCCCGATTCGACAGCTTGATGCATAGTTTGTTCTGAGATTTCACCACTTATATATACGTCAACAGCTAAACCTACAGCTGCGTCAAAATAGCCCTGTGCTGCCCCCGTACACCAAGCAATTTTATGTACCATTTTATTTAAATCACCCATAACCAAAGGCGTGCGTCCAAGCTTATTTTCAAGGCGCTGCACAAATTCACCCAATGTCACCGCTTGCGCCAAATAACCATAAGCAATTAAGTTGGCCTCACCCACGTAATCAATAGCAGTAATACCCAATATTCGGCCAAGCTGAACGTTATTTCCAAGCTGCTTATGCGCATCTAATGGCAAGTGATATGCCATTAAGTTTAGGTCATTTTCCAGTAAAAATTTAATGCGCATTTTCTTTATGCCCACAATTCTTACGTCTTCATTTTTCCAAAAAAAACCATGATGCACCAAGACTAAATCCGCTTGCGCTTGCTTAGCAGCATTGAGCAACGCCATACTGGCAGTAACACCTGTGACAATTTTACAAACATCACTTTTACCTTCTACCTGCAAGCCATTCGGGCAGTAATCCTTGAAGCATTCAACTTGCATGAGTTGTTGGGTATAATTCACTAACTCATTTATTTTTACCATTTTCCAGCACCTTTATTTGTTGTATGCTATTGATTTTAAATATTTATGCCTTATATTAGACTTGCAATCATTTAGCAACTAAACAAGTAGCTTCACCACAACAATCGATCACATTTACAAATAAACATATATGAATAATCAGTTACATAAAAAATTATGGCTTATATTTTCACAAGCTGCCACCATAAGTATGGCGATATTACTTGTTTTGAGAGTTTTTTCTCCTAATTTTCTCAATAAAGGTCAACAAAACGTTGTCGTCAATCAGGTTGAGTCAAGCTTGAATGCAAACCTAGCCGGTTCTTACAGCCTCGCTGCCAAAAAGGCCATGCCTGCCGTTGTTAATATTTTTACTAGCAAAAAATCACCAGATAATCCTCATCAAAAATTCTTGGACGATCCCGCATTTCGGCAATTTTTTGGTGACCAATTAGATGACTTGGATAGCCAATCCCAACCAGAAAACAGCTTGGGATCTGGCGTTATTGTTAGCGAGCAAGGCTTGATTCTCACCAACAATCACGTAGTGGCTTCTGCTGATGAAATTGAAATTGCACTGGCAGACGGACGTAAATTATCAGCTAAAGTGGTTGGCACCGACCCAGATACCGATTTAGCACTCATTAAAGTTGACGCCGAACACCTTCCTGCGATTACATTTTCGAGTTCAGACAAACTAAATGTGGGAGACGTTGTATTGGCTATTGGCAACCCGTTTGGCGTTGGTCAAACAGTTACACAAGGCATTATTAGTGCACTTGGTCGCAATCATTTGGGCATCAATATTTACGAGAATTTCATTCAGACTGACGCTTCAATTAATCCAGGCAACTCTGGTGGCGCTCTAATTGACACTAACGGCAACCTTGTAGGAATTAATAGTGCAATTTACTCACGTAGTGGTGGATCTATGGGCATAGGTTTTGCAATCCCGGCAACATTAGCACGTCAAGTTATGGATCAAATTGTCGCTCAAGGCAATGTAACGCGTGGTTGGATAGGCATTGAGGCACAAGATATTACCCCGGAGTTAGCAGAATCATTCAAACTGAAGCTAGCGCAAGGTGCATTGATTGCTGGCGTATTACGTGAGAGCCCTGCGGATAAAGCTGGGCTACGCGCAGGTGATGTTTTGTTAGCCATTGACGGGAAATCAGTTTCTGATAGCGGCAGCATGCTTAATCTGATTGCGGTATTAACACCCAATAAAAAGGCAACCATTAAAATTGCGCGTGCTGAAAAAACTGTCGAAATTTCAATTCTGATTGGTAAGCGCCCTAAACCAGCTAATGCAAAACAATAGCTAAAAGTATTTACTATTTACAGGCTGGGCGGCAGAATTTTTGAGGCTGGCGTCTGTTTGGTAAGCTTGGCTACCAAAATACCAATTTCATATAACAGCCACATTGGTACGGCTAACATAAATTGAGAAATAATATCTGGCGGCGTAAAAATTGCACCTATCACGAACGCCCCTACAATCACGTAACCACGTGCCTGCTGTAAAGTTTGAGTGCTTACCCAGCCAAAGCGAACCGCCATCACCACCGCAATTGGCACTTGAAATGCTAGCCCGAAGGCAAAAAATAAGGTCAGTACAAAGTCTAGATAACTACCAATATCGGTCATGACTGCTACGCCATGCGGGGCAGTATTAACGATATAGCCAAATATCACTGGGAATACTAGGAAATATGCAAAGCTCATTCCGGCTAAAAATAAGAGGCTACTGGCAACAATCATAGGGATCATGAATTTTTTTTCATGCGCATAGAGTCCAGGAGCAACAAATGCCCAAACCTGATACATGGTATGAGGCAATGAAACAATAAATGCCGCCATCATTGCCACTTTCATCGGCACAAAAAATGGGGTAGTGACACCTGTTGCAATCATTTGACCGCCAATAGGTAAAAGTTTGTTTAATAACGGCGCGGCAAGGAGCTCATAAATTTTGTTAGCAAATGGGAAAAAAGCCACAAAAACAACAACGAAGCCAATGACTATACGTAATAAGCGATCACGCAATTCGATTAAATGTGAAATAAAATTATCGGTAGGTGTCACTAGAGGCTTCTACCCTTGGCTTGATGATCAGCAACAGTTTCCTTATGCAGCTTTTTATCATCTGCTTTCACGTCAAAATCCAATAAATCTTGCTTAAATGACTCTGTTTTTTGCTCTAAACCTGTTTGCGCTTTAATCGTTGTAGCTTGAATCTCTTGTTGCAGCTGCTGTAACTCTTGAAAACGCACTTCACGATTCACTTCTTCTTTAACTTGTGCCACATATCTTTGCATACGCCCAGTCAAAGCACCTAGCGTGCGTGCCACTTTCGGCAGCTTTTCGGGCCCAATCACTATAAGCGCAACCACTGCGATTACAATGAGTTCAGAAAAAGAAACATCAAACATTTATTTGTAATTCTTAAAGTTGATCTAGCTGGTAGATTTTTTAACTGCGGCTTTTTTAGGCGCCACGGTTTTAGCAACCGTTGTTTTAGTTGCTGTGGTTTTAGCAGAAGTAGTTTTGGCAGCAGCAGATTTAGCTACCGGGCTTTTTGTCTCAGCGCTTATTGCAACTTTAGATTTAGCCGGAGCACGCTTTCTAGCAGTCGCTTTTGGTACTGGCACTTCGGCTACTGCCACTTCGATTAAATTGGCGCTTGTTTCGTTTTTGATAGTGTTAAGCGCAGCATCGTCTGCACTCTGCCCTTCATTCATGGCTTCTTTGAAGTTTTTTACCGCCCCACCTACGTCGCTACCCATATTTCGTAATTTTTTTGTTCCGAAAATCAACACAACCACCAACAGTACTATTAACCAATGCCAAATGCTAAATGATCCCATGATGACTCTCCAAAATATAACGTTACTATTAACGTTATTAAATCACAATTAATCTAGGTTTTTGGTAATTTATTACCGCCGCCTAATACGTGTAAATGAATATGAAACACTTCTTGCCCACCATCAACACCCGTATTAATCAGGGTTTTAAAACCTGCTAAACCTTGCTCTCCTGCCAACCTAGGGGCGAGCAACAACAGTTTCCCTAACAAATCCTGATGCTGCATATTGCAACTAGCAAGGCTGTCAATATGCGTTTTCGGCACAATTAGAAAGTGTACTTTTGCCGATGGATTAATGTCATTAAAAGCAATCACGTCCTCATCTTCATAGATTTTTTTAGATGGGATAATGCCATTCACAATTTTACAAAAAATACAGTTAGTACTCACTATTAGATACCTTCTTCTAATCGTGATGCTTTTTCGACTATCCCAGACAAACCCTCACGTCTAGCCAACTCATCTAATATGTCTTGAGGTTTTAAGCCTACTTGTGCAAGCATGACTAATGTATGAAACCATAAGTCAGCTGTTTCATAAATCAGATGTTCTTTATCACCATTTTTGGCGGCAATAATCGTTTCAGTAGCTTCTTCGCCAACTTTTTTAAGTATGCTATCCAAGCCTTTAGCGTAGAGTTTAGCCACATAAGAAGACTGTGGATCAGCACTTTTACGTTGCTCTAATAATTCAGCTAAGCGGTTTAATGTGTCATTCACGTTGATTGATTTCCGTCGATATTGGTGCTTAATAATATGGCTTAGTAAATTTTGTCTAGTAAATATCTTTTGGATCTTTGATCACAGCTTGGTCTATAACCCAGCTGCCGTTATCTAATTTCTTAAAAAAACAATTGTGTCGGCCCGTGTGGCAAGCAATGCCACCGACTTGTTCAACTTTGATGAGAATCACATCTTCATCACAATCAAGCCTAATTTCATACACATTCTGCACATGACCTGACTCTTCACCCTTACGCCAAAGCTTATTGCGTGAGCGTGACCAATAAACAGCCTGCTTAGTTTCGTAAGTTAATTGTAAAGCTTCGCGATTCATCCAGGCAAACATCAGTATACGGCCAGAATCGTATTCTTGTGCGATAACTGGCACTAAGCCGTTTGCATCCCAGTGTACTTCTGCAAGCCAGTTCATAGCCTAACTTCTATGCCGTGTTGCGCCAAATATTCTTTTGCCTGCTTAACAGTGTATTCACCATAGTGAAAAATACTGGCGGCAAGTACTGCATCTGCACCACCTTGCTGAACACCATCGACTAAGTGCTGCAAGTTGCCAACACCGCCGGAAGCTATAATTGGAATATCCACTGCATCAGAAATCGCACGATTCAATGGATTATTAAAGCCAATTTTAGTGCCATCTCTATCCATACTGGTGACTAGCAACTCGCCTGCACCTAGTTTAGCCATATATTCAGCCCATTTCACAGCATCTAAACCGGTAGCTTTGCGTCCGCCGTGGGTAAATACTTCCCATTGAAATGGTTGGTTGTCCACTTTTTTAGCGTCTATTGCCACCACAATGCACTGCGAACCAAACCGGCTCGCCGCATCAGCCACCATCTGCGGATTTAATACCGCTGTCGTGTTGATGCTGACTTTATCTGCACCGGCATTAAGCAAGCGACGCACATCTTCAACTTCACGCACACCACCACCGACGGTTAGAGGGATAAACACCTGTGAGGCCACTTGCTCGATAATATGCAGGATTAAACCCCTATTATCAGAACTAGCGGTAATATCTAGAAAAGTAAGTTCATCTGCACCTTGATCATCGTAGCGCTTGGCAATTTCAACAGTATCACCTGCATCACGCAGCTCAAGAAAGTTAATGCCTTTAACCACGCGACCATTGGTCACATCTAAGCAAGGAATGATTCGTTTTGCTAAACTCATTAACTTAGCTCGTCAGCAAGTTTCTGTGCTGCCGTAAAATCTAATGTGCCTTCGTAAATTGCACGGCCGGTAATCGTACCAATAATACCTTCGCTAGCAACCGCGCACAGCTTTCTAACATCATCTAAATTAGTGACGCCACCTGAAGCAATGACCGGAATGCTGAGCGCTTGAGCTAACGCAACCGTTGCCTCAATATTCACGCCAGTCAACATACCATCACGGCCGATATCCGTATAAACAATGGCGTTAACACCATAATCTTCAAATTTTTTGGCTAAATCAATCACATCGTGGCCAGTCAACTTAGACCAACCATCAACGGCGACTTTGCCATCTTTTGCATCTAAACCAACCATAATTTGGCCCGGGAATGCATAGCAAGCTTCATGCAAAAAGCCAGGATTCTTAACTGCGGCAGTACCTATGATCACATAATCTATGCCACTATCTAAATAGCGCTCTATGGTTTCTAAATCGCGAATGCCACCACCCAACTGAATTGGAATATCACCGCCCACTGCTTTTACGATAGCTTTAATAGCAGCCTCATTGACAGGCTTTCCAGCAAAGGCACCGTTCAAATCCACTAAATGCAAGCGCTTACCTCCGCGATCAACCCAGTGACGAGCCATTGCTCCCGGGTCTTCTGAGAACACTGTGGATTCTTCCATTAAGCCTTGCTTTAGTCTTACACAGTGGCCGTCTTTGAGATCAATTGCTGGGATAATTAACATAATGTGATTAAGTGTAGTTAAGGTTAAATAGGGTAAATATACATTGAGAGATTGAAACTGTTTTAACAAATAAATCGATAGTTAAAATGGCCTAAGGCCTAAGGCTTCCAGCGAACAAAATTACTTAACATTTGCAAGCCCGCATTAGCACTTTTTTCTGGATGAAACTGTACCGCAAATAAGTTATTGATGGCAATCGCGCTGGTAAATGGGCTTGGATATTCACTATAGCCAGATGTAAGACTATCATCTTCAAGCTGCACATAATAACTATGCACATAATAAAAACGCTCACCATCCGCAATATCCTGCCACAAAGCATGTGGCTTAGCTTGATAGACCTGATTCCAGCCCATATGTGGCACTTTAAGTTTTGCGCCGCCACTATCTTTCATATCAGCCGCTGCAAAACGCTTAACATTGCCTTTTAACAACGCTAAACCGGCCGCATCACCCTCTTCCGAATGATCAAAAAGCATTTGCATGCCGATACAAATACCTAGAAAAGGCTTATTTTCTGCAGCATGTAATACGGCATCACGCAATCCACGCAAATCTAGCTCACGGATACAATCTGGCATAGCCCCCTGCCCAGGAAATACCACGCGATGCGCATTAGCAATATCATCTGGATTGCTTGTCACAAGTACATTTTTACTTGGCGCTACATGCTCCAAAGCTTTAGACACAGAGCGTAAGTTGCCCATGCCATAATCAACTACTGCAATATCAATTTTTCTCATGCGGCCATGTCTTCAGCTATATCGGCTTACAGACTTCCTTTGGTAGAAGGCATCATGCCTGCCATACGCACATCAAATTCAGCGGCCATACGCAAGGCACGGCCGAAAGCCTTGAAAATTGACTCGGCTTGATGATGCGCATTATGACCTTTAAGGTTATCTATATGCAACGAAATATTGGCGTAATTAACAAAACCTTGGAAGAATTCATGGACTAAGTCAACATCAAATTCACCAATTTGAGCACGTGTGAATACGCAACCAAAGATTAATCCTGGACGACCTGAAATATCTAACACCACGCGAGACAATGCTTCATCCAAAGGCACGTAAGCATGGCCATAACGTCGAATGCCTTTTTTATCACCAATGGCTTTTGCAAAAGCTTGGCCGAGTGTAATACCAATATCTTCAACAGTATGATGCGCATCTATGTGCAAATCACCTTTTGCATTGACGTTAATATCCATCATGCCATGTCGAGCAATTTGATCCAGCATATGATCTAAAAAACCTATGCCAGTATTAAATTGGGAAACGCCTGTACCATCCAAGTTAATGGCAACAGTAATTTGCGTTTCTAGTGTATTTCTAACAACTTCAGCAGTGCGCATATTTGGTTCACTTAAAGAAAAAGTGTAAAGCTAATTGAGATGTTATTTTAACCTAAACTAGTTGCGCTTTGTTTATTTGAAAAACTTAAGCAAGCAACAATCTGACAATACTTGAGTATAAAAGAGGTATCTTTATCTTTTATGCTTAAGCAAGCCCATAAAAAAAGCCTAGTAAGATATGAATAATCTTTACTAGGCCTTTTGCCTGTCAGCTTACGCCAACATGGCTTCTTACAATACCACCCTTGATAAAACTAATTTATGAAGGTTATCGCTGTAAGAAACTTACTTATTTTGCAGCTTCAGCAGGAGCGGCAACTTCAGCAGCAGGAGCAGCCGCTTCAGCAGGTGCAGCAGCTTCAGCTGGCGCTGAAATTTCAGCAGCAGGAGCAACTTCTGCAACTGGTGCTTCTGGTGCTTCTGGTGCTTTTTTAAACATAGTGAACAATGCAAACAATACTACTGCAGCGATAATCCATGGAAGGAATTTTTTAACGCCACCAGCACTTGCTGAAGCACCGTGTGCAATTGCAGTAATTTCTGCAGCTGCAGCAGCTGGATCAGCAGCGCCGTAAATTGCAGCACCAGCAACGATGATTGTCGCGCCTGCATCTTTAACTTGTTGTGTTGTAGCCGCTTTAACGCCGCCAGCCACTGAGATTTCAACGCCTAAATTCAAACCAGCAACCATTGCTAAGTCATTAAATGGTGTTTGGCCTGCAGCTTGTTGATCTAAACCAGTGTGAACGCCAATGATGTGCGCGCCTAGTTTAGCAACTTCTATAGTGCGTGTTTTTTTATCAGCAACGTTGATCAAATCAACTTGAGCTTTTTTGCCATATTTATTAGCAACATCAATCACACCTTTGATAGTACCAATATCAGCAGTACCTAAAACTGTACAGATATCTGCACCAGCTTTGTAGAATGGTTCAGCTTCATAGAAACCAGCATCCATTGTTTTAAGGTCAACTAAGATTTTGTTGTTTGGGAATTTAGCACGTAAAACTTCAAGTAATTTGATACCGTTATGCTTAATGCATGGTGTACCAATTTCCAAGATATCTACATGTGGGGCAACTTTAGTTGCTAAAGCGACGGTACCGTCAAAATCTAATGAATCTAAAGCCATTTGGGTTTGAGCCATGCTACATCCTCCAACTTAAAAGCAAATCACTTTTGATTTGCTTAAGATTAAAATACGAATTAAATAGTTTTTATATTGTGTGTTAATCACACATTCCGTGATGATAACCGTAAATAGCCAGAAATTTCAAACTTTTCATGTATATTTTTACTAAATTCAAGTAAATTAACTGATTTAGTACTTAAAATTATTGTTTAAAGCAGAATATTGCTAGATTATAAGTACGTCACAAAGGACTTTTATAAAAGCGCTTTTAACACTTCAACGAGAGCGTGTGATTGCTCATCTGTACCAACAGTAATACGTAAGTAGGGGGAAATTCGACTGGGCGATTTAAAATGGCGGACGATAATACTCTTCTCGCGTAATTTTAATGTGAGTTCTGCACCATCAACGACTTGATGTTTCGCAAAAATAAAGTTTGCACCTGAAGGCAATATATCAAAGCCTAATGTTCTTAATGACTTAATCAGCGCTTCGCGGGTTTCAATAACTTTGTTACAGGTTTTTTCAAAATACACACTATCTTGCATAGCGGCAATCGCACCTGCAGACGCAAATCTATCAATTGGGTATGAATTAAAACTGTCTTTTATGCGCATTAATGCTTCTATCAAATCGGCTGAGCCTAATGCGTAACCGACGCGCAAGCCAGCTAATGATCTGGCTTTAGATAAAGTATGTGTCACCAATAGATTCGGGTAGCGGTTGATTAAACTAACCGCAGATTCTGTTCCAAAATCTACATACGCTTCATCAATAACAACTACTGATTGTGTATTTTTTTCTAGCAACTTCTCAATATGACCTAATGCCAGCGGAATGCCAGTCGGCGCATTAGGATTGGGAAATATGATGCCACCATTTGGCTGCTCATAATCATCAATATTAATTGTAAAATCATCCGCTAGCGGGATGGTTTTATATTCAATATCGTACAATCCGCAATAAACTGGATAAAAGCTATAAGTAATATCTGGAAACAGCAATGGCTTGTCATGCTTTAACAAAGCCTGAAAAGTATGCGCCAGCACTTCATCCGAACCATTCCCCACAAACACTTGATTAACGTTTAAATCATGTACCTCAGCAATGGCCGCTTTCAACGTATCTGAATTTGGATCTGGATATAAACGCAGCGTATCTGCGGCCTCCAGCTTCACCGCAGCTAAAACCTTAGGACTAGGTCCATAAGGATTTTCATTGGTATTTAATTTAACTAAATTATCCAACTTTGGCTGCTCGCCTGGTACATAAGGCGTGAGCTTATGGACGATATCACTCCAGAATTTACTCATAACCCTATGCTGGATCTTTTAGACGATATTCGGCACTGCGCGCATGCGCTTGCAAACCTTCACCATAAGCTAAAGTAGCCGCCACTTTACCCAGCACTTGTGCGCCTTCTGCCGAAACCATGATTAAGCTAGAACGTTTTTGAAAATCATACACACCTAAAGGCGATGAAAATCTCGCAGTGCGCGAAGTAGGCAACACATGGTTTGGGCCTGCGCAATAATCACCAAGTGCTTCACAGGTATTTCTACCCATAAAAATAGCCCCTGCATGTTTTATCTTTTTACTGAAGGCTAAGGGCTCCTCCATCGACAACTCCAAATGCTCAGGTGCAATATAATTGCAAATTTCAGCTGCCTCATCTAAATCACGCACTTGAATAAGCGCGCCACGGTCAGTTAATGACGTTCTAATGATATCTTTTCGTGGCATTTCTTGCACTAGCTTTTGAATGCTCGCGCTTACTTTTTCCAAGAATTCTGCATCTGGGCTTAATAGAATAGCTTGGGCTAGTTCGTCATGCTCTGCTTGGCTGAATAAATCCATTGCCACCCAATCTGGGTTGGTTTTTCCGTCGCAAATGACTAAAATCTCTGACGGTCCTGCCACCATATCAATACCAACGATACCAAATACACGGCGTTTTGCCGCGGCAACATAAGCATTACCCGGTCCAACGACTTTATCCACTTGCGGCACAGTTTCTGTACCGTAAGCTAATGCGCCGACGCCCTGTGCACCACCGATACAAAATACGCGATCTACACCTGAAATTGCCGCAGCTGCTAACACCAACTGATTTCTTTCGCCATTCGGTGTAGGCACCACCATGATTAATTCTTTAACACCGGCTACTTTAGCCGGAATCGCATTCATTAATACTGAAGAAGGATACGCAGCCTTTCCACCTGGTACATATAAACCTACACGGTCCAGCGAAGTGACCTGTTGACCAAGTAGCGTACCGTCAGCCTCGATGTAACTCCATGAACTCATTAATTGTTTTTCGTGATAAATCCGCACGCGATCGGCTGCCACTTGTAAAGCCTCACGCTGATCATTTGGCAATCCATTTAATGCAGCCGTTAGCTCATCTTTGCTAATTTCAAGCTCAGCCATATTTGTTGCATTGGTTTTATCAAAACGGTTGGTATATTCCAACACGGCCGCATCGCCACGCTGCTTAACATCTTTGAGAATTGTGGCTACCACCTCATCAACGCTATCATCTTGAGCGGTCTCAAAAGCCAGTAGCGCCTTTAACTTTGCATCAAAATCCGTATCGGCAGTAGAAAAACCTCGAATATCTATATTCACAGTCATAACCTTAAACCTATTTTCTTAAATTAATTGCTTGATGATTGCGCGTTCACTATTTGAGTATTATTTGTGTGCGATTGCACCTATAAACGCATCCATAATGGGTTGAATTTTTGCACGATTAAGCTTAAGTGAAGCTTGGTTCACTACTAATCGTGAGCTAATATCACCAACTTCCTCTACTGCTTTGAGGTGATTGGCGCGTAAAGTTCCGCCTGTGCTCACTAAATCGACAATCACATCAGCCAACCCAACCAATGGGCCTAATTCCATAGAACCATAAAGTTTAATTAAATCAACATGCATGCCTTTTGCGGCAAAATGTTCGCGTGCAGTTTTCACATATTTAGTGACTACTTTTAAACGTGCACCACTACGAATAGATGCAAAATAATCAAAGTCTTCACGCACGGCCACCATCATTTTACACTTAGCAATTTGCAGATCTATCGGCTGATACAAGCCGTCTCCGCCATGCTCATCCAGCACATCTTTACCTGCAATGCCTAAATCAGCCGCGCCGTATTGGACGTAAGTTGGCACATCTGATGCACGAACAATAATCAACCTAACATCTTCACGATTAGTAGCCAGTATCAATTTACGTGAAGATTCTGGATCTTCCAGCGCATGAATACCGGCCGCTGCTAATAATGGAACGGTTTCTTCGAAGATGCGGCCTTTTGAGAGAGCGATGGTAATCATTTTTTAGACTCGTCTAACATTTGCACCAAGTGCGTTTAATTTTGCTTCTAACTTTTCATAACCGCGATCTAGGTGATAAATACGCTCAATCACAGTTTCACCACGTGCGACTAAACCAGCCAACACCAAGCTTGCTGAAGCACGTAAATCCGTTGCCATGACTATAGCGCCATCTAAATATTCCACACCTTGCACCAAAGCGGTATTGCCATCAACGCTAATATCTGCGCCTAAACGCTGCATTTCTTGCACATGCATAAAGCGGTTTTCAAAGATGGTTTCTGTGACTTTGGATACACCCGTTGCTAATGTATTTAAGGCCATAAACTGCGCTTGCATATCGGTTGGGAACGCAGGATGTGGCGCGGTACGAATGTTCACCGCATTGAGCTTACCATCACTTTTTACGGTAATACTGTTTGCATCACTCGTGACAGTGGCACCTGCTTCACGTAACTTTTCAATCACTGCGTCCAATAAATCAGCACGCGCATTGAGCAATTTAACCTCACCACCAGTCATCGCGGCAGCCACCATATAAGTACCAGCTTCGATGCGGTCGCACACTACATTATGCGTAGTGCCATGCAGCTTTTCTACGCCTATAATGGTAATGACATCAGTGCCAGCGCCTGTAATTTTTGCGCCCATTTTAATGAGCATTTCAGCTAAATCGACCACTTCAGGTTCTTTAGCCGCATTCTCTAATACAGTTGTACCCTCAGCCAAGGCTGCGGCCATCATCAGGTTTTCTGTGCCAGTCACTGTGACCATATCCATGTAGTAACGCGTACCTTGCAGGCGTCGATTAGGTAGGTGCAGCGTACTGGCTTGAATGTAACCATGCGTAATGTGAATTGCCGCTCCCATCGCTTGCAATCCTTTGATATGCAAGTCCACAGGCCTAGAACCAATGGCGCAACCACCAGGCAATGAAACACGCGCCGTACCGAACCTCGCCAATAAAGGGCCCAGCACTAAGATAGAAGCGCGCATGGTTTTCACCATTTCGTAAGTTGCCTCAAAAGAAGTGACATCGCTGGCATCTAAAGTCACTTCACTTTCATTACGGGCTATCTTAACGCCCATCATGCCGAGCAATTTAATCGTGGTATCAATATCTTTCAACGCCGCGATGCTGCCAAGGTGAAGTGGCGTTTCAGCCAACAAAGACGCACACAAAATAGGCAATGCCGCATTTTTTGCGCCAGAAATAGTGACTTCACCATTGAGGCGATTGCCGCCTTGTATTATCAGCTTATCCAATTACTTTGCCGCAACAGTATTTAACAAAGTTTGAAGCTCACCATTTTCATACATAGCGCGCATGATATCTGAACCGCCAACAAACTCACCGTTGATATACAACTGCGGGATAGTAGGCCAGTTAGCATACACTTTAATACCCTCGCGAACGGTTTGATCCGCCAACACGTCTACTGAGATGTATTTCGTATTACAAGCATCTAGAATTTGTGTCGCCATATTTGAGAAACCACATTGCGGAAATTTTGGGTTTCCTTTCATGTATAGCACTACTGGGTTACTAGTCACTGTTTCTTTGATTTGTGCTTGTGCATCCATTTGAATCTCCATTGCTTAATGTGTTGATTATTTAAATTTAATGACCGATTAATACTGGCTAAATAACGCCTATTTATTTACAGACTAGGCTTTATTCGCCCACTGCTCAGGGGTATAAGTTTTCATAGATAATGCATGAATTTCTGCGCGCATTCTATCACCCAAAGCGGCGTAAACCAGTTGATGCTGTTGCACCATGCCCTTGCCCACAAAGGCCGCACTAACAATAACCGCCTCGAAATGCGTGCCGTCATCCCCGAGCACTTTGATGTATTCGCAAGCTAAATGTTGGGTAATATATAACTCTAATTGTTGCGCGCTTAACACTTGTACATCACCTTTTTAATTTTCTCAACGAGCTTATGCCCGTAATTTATAACCAGATTTTAACATTTTTAGTGTAATCAGTGCTAACACTAAGAAAGCACCGCCAACCACAGATAAACTAATCAGCGGGGAAATGTCGCCCTTGCCGAAAAAGCCATATCTAAAACCATCTATCATGTAGAAAAATGGATTAAGGTGCGACATTTTTTGCCAAAATGGCGGCAATGAATGTATCGAATAGAACACACCCGATAGAAATGACAATGGCATGATAATGAAATTTTGAAATGCAGCCATTTGATCAAAACGATCCGCCCATATGCCGGCGATGATACCAAATGTACCCAACAAGGCACTGCCTAAAAAGGCAAAAGCCACGACCAATAATGGATTAGCGATATGAATATCTACAAAGCAAAAGGCGACAAGATAAATACATAAGCCAACCACTAGCCCACGAATAATGGCTGCGCATAAAAAAGCGGCAAAAAACTGAAAGTGTGTCAACGGTGTGAGCAATACAAATACCAAGTTACCCATCACTTTCGATTGTATGAGGCTAGAAGAACTATTGGCAAAGGCATTTTGCAATACTGACATCATAATAAGGCCAGGAACCAAGAACTCAGTATATGGTACACCGTTATAAACCTGCACATGACCGGCCAGCACATGGGCAAAAATCAATAAATACAGCAAGGCAGTAATCACAGGAGCAGCCACGGTCTGAAAAGCAACACGCCAGAAACGTAGTAACTCTTTTTTTAGCAGCGTCCAAGGACCTCTTAAAGAATTGCTCATGCCGGAAATGTTTGTCAATTTAGCGTTATTCATGAGGCTTTTCCAACTAACGATAAAAATACATCTTCTAAATCAGCCTCGCTCAAATGCATATCAAGCACTCTTATATCGGCTGCTTTCAGGGCAGATAATACAAATTCAATTTGTGCCATATCAGTCAAAGCAAAAGTAAAAATGCCTTTTTCTTGGTGACGTAGCAAAGTTTGAATATTATTCGGCAGAGAAACATCGCCCAAAGTTAAGCGTAGCTTTTTACCTGCAAATTTATTCAGCAGATTAGCAGTGCTATCTAACGCAACTATTTCACCCTGCTTCATCATACCCACACGACTACACAAAGCTTCTGCCTCTTCTAAATAATGCGTAGTAAGAATAATGGTGTGACCTTCGCGATTTAGCTTTTTAATGAACTCCCAGAGCATTTGCCGCAATTCCACATCTACACCTGCGGTTGGCTCATCTAACACGATGACTGGCGGCTTATGCGCCAAAGCTTGAGCAATCAGCGCACGGCGTTTCATACCACCAGAAAGCTTACGCATATTGGTATGCGCCTTATCTGCCAGACCCAAACCTTCAAGAATCTCATCTACCCATGCATCATTTTCTTTTCCGCGTCCGAAATAGCCCGCTTGAAAGCGTAACATTTCACGCACATTAAAAAACGGGTCAAACACCAACTCTTGTGGCACGACGCCTAGTAGTTGACGCGCTTGCTGATATTGATTAACCACATCAAAACCCATCACAGAAATATCACCCGCAGTAGGCTTAATTAATCCGGCAAGAATGCTAATTAAAGTAGATTTACCTGCGCCATTTGGGCCCAGCAAAGCAAAAAATTCACCTTGCTCTATAGTTAAATCAATACCTTTAAGAGCATGTAGACTGCCGAAACTTTTATGTATACCATTGATTTTAATTGCTGGATTCATGATTTTAATTTGCGTAAGGATGCGGTGTAAATGATCATTAAAACAATCGATTAAAAACACTCTCCAGTTTGAAGGATGTAGCTTTAATAACAAAAAGTATTAACAATCCGTTAGATTTTATAGAGACAAGCGATGTTATTAACAATAGCCCCTGATACTAACAAGAACCAGCATTTAATTGTGATTATGTGAAATAAACGTTGCGACCCCATACAGCTCAGCAAGGCTATTTAGATCTTCTGGTAAGTGTTTAAAGCTGAGACTACAGTTTGAGCTTAACGCGCGGCGCTGCCATTCCATTAGCAAACTTAATGCGGCTGTGTCAACATCAGTAACCGCAGAAAAATCAATAACTAACTCCGCAGGCATGGCAAAAGAATTGCTTAAGTTCACTATATTATTTGCGTTGTCCATTAGCACGTCACCTGAGACTTGCCATTGATTTTCTTGCTGAGTAATATTATTCATTTTGAGTGGCTGTAGATTTAAATTTAGCGGCAATCAAGCTAAATTAAGCCTTACCTGTCGCAGCCTTATTTTTATCAGCCAATTTTTTATTCAAGCTATCTAAGCCATTTTGGCGAATTTCATTGCTAAACTGACTACGGTAGTTTGTCACCAAACTAACATTTTCAATCACAATATCGTAAACTTTCCAGCCTGAATCACCTTTTACTAAACTGTAATCTACCGCGACTGGTTGGCCACCAGATTGCAATATCTGT
>CAIYLB010000110.1 GCA_903926935.1 uncultured Pseudomonadota bacterium | reverse complement strand
TGCCGCGCGCTTTTTAGGTAGGTTTATTGAGAATGATGTTGCTTGGCTACACACCGATTTATCTTCAGCCAATTGTAAAGGTGGCCTAGGTGCTATACAGAGTGATACCAATGGTTTTGGAGTTGGCTTTGGCATACAAATATTAAAGAAATTAATCGAGAGTTAAATGAGTAGTGACAGCCGAAACAACTGAAACTTTAGCCACTAAATTTTGCTGAAATGATAAAACCGCCAGTTTAAACCACCATAAAACAGCACGTAAAAAGCTGATTTTATTTAGAGAATTATCAGCTTAGCAGACTGATTCAGGGCAGATTAAGGCCGATGGCAACAGAATTTAAGTATATTTATTATATATAATACGAAATAGTAGTAGAAACTAGCTCAGATATGCTTAATAGGCTTTACATGAGCAATCAAATTGCAGCATAATTTACGTCTAAAGGCCGGTCATGCAGACTGGGACTAGTTTAGAGTTAACTTTAGATACCACCACCACAAAGGAAAATCTATGACACAAGCAAAAAATGTATTAGGTAAAACCGATTTAGTTGAGTTGATTGCAACGCAATCTGGCGCAACAAAAACTGATGCTCACAACGCGCTTAACCTAGTATTAGAAGGCATCACTAAAGCTCTAGCTAATGGCGATGATGTAAACATCACTGGCTTCGGTAAATTCAAAGTAGCTCATCGTCCAGAACGTCAAGGCCGCAATCCGTCAACTGGCGAACCACTAACCATTAAAGCTAGCAATCAAGTAAGCTTTTCTGTTGGTGCTGGCTTGAAACAATCAGTTAATAAATAATTATTAAACTAGGGCTTGTGCAGACTTGTACAAACCCTAGTTAAAATAAACTAGACACCTATAGTTAGACATTTAGGTTAACAAAATTTTAGATTTTAGCATTGTAAAAACTTCAGATTGTATTAACCAACGTCCATTATCTTGCCTCTGCCATTTTGCCGAATATACACCAGCCACCAAGCTGACCTGCTGTTTCGATGAGAATCTTCCAACCCAGCTTCCAAGCTCCTCTGCGGCACCAAGGTGCTCATTACAACGCAATTCTCTAGTACGCCTGCGATACAGCAGAATTGGGTCAAGCTGAAATGCCCTAGACCAGCGCCTGTGCTGCTCATCAACACCCTGAGACTGAATGCCGAACGCAGTTAATATGTGATAATCATCACTGAAAAATGCGCAGATAGCATCAACATTACGTACTAAAATCGCCGCATTAAATCGCTTACGTGCCAAGCTAATAGCATGGGTATGTTGATTAGTTTTCAATTTTTATATTGTCTATTTAATACGGCTAATACGCTTAATATTTCATTAGGTTATTACTTCATCAAATAATTAAAGGTCTATTTTTTCCTATGCGCCCACACCGCGGCCTCAAGTCGACTAGTCAGTTTTAGCTTACTTAGCAAATGTTTAATATGCACTTTAACTGTTGTGTCGCTAATCCCAAGCTCCCTAGCAATGGTTTTATTATTCAGGCCGTTGGCCAAGCACTCAAGAATCTCTCGCTCTCGTTCTGTCAGGGAGACATCTTCCGAGCTTTTATTCAGGGTAGGATGAATCAGCGCATTTTTTAGAATCTCAGTGAGGCTTTCATGCAAGACAGTAACGCCAGACATGGCTTTTCTTAAGCTTGAGCAAAGATCTTCAGGCTCCATATCTTTTAACAAATAACCATCAGCACCTGCACGTAAGGCTTCTAGCAAATCAACTTCTGCATCAGAAACAGTTAGCATGATGCATTTAGATTCAAGCTTTTCCTCTTTAATCTGGGTCAGTGTTTGTATGCCGTTCATGCCCTTCATATTTAAATCGATCAATACAATGTCTGGCTTTAATTCTGCGACTAATACTAGACCTTCAGCACCAGAAGCCGCCTCACCTATCACCGAAAACTCCGCATCGGCTGAAATCATTTGGCTAACGCCTCGACGAAATAGGGCATGATCATCGATAATAATGACTGTAGTGGCTGCTTGCATAGTGTTCTCCAACATTTAATTGATAGTATTTGAGTAAATTTAATTTTTAATTGATGGTTATTTTGGATGAAATAATAATCTGACACGCGTTCCACCACGGCGTCTAGGTAGAATCTCAATAGTGCCACCTAAACAGTAGGCGCGCTCTTTCATAATAGCTAAACCGTAATGATGTGGCTTGGTTTCATCAAAAGTGCAGCCTTTGCCATCGTCATCTATCGTCACTATCACATCACCCGTCGATTGCAATACCAGCGCAATCGTGACTTTTTCAGCACCTGAATGACGAACAATATTGGACAGCGCCTCTCGCACTACATGTAAAAGATGAAATTCCTCATTTACGCTTAGTCTACATTCCTGCAGACGATTATCTAAGCTAATGTTTAAACTGGACCGTTGCGAAAACTCTTCAATAGCTTCTTCTAGAACATGATCGAGACCACGCACATCCATTTGTACCCTAAATGTAGTAAGTAATTCTCTTAATTCGCGATAAGCATTATCCAGACCTTCACGCATATCATTAACAATCCCATCTGCGCCTGACTCAATAAGGTTAGCTCCAAAATTAGTCTGCAATCTAGCGAGTTGAAATTTCATATATGATAATGATTGCGCCAACGAGTCATGCAGTTCTCTTGCGATTACGGCGCGCTCTTCAAGTAATGCTACTCGCCTACTTTCCTGCTCCCTAGCTTGAAAACCCATCGATAGTGAAAGCATTTGTGCAGTAACTTCAAATAATTGCAATTCGGTATCATCAAAATAATGGTTGGCTTCTGTTTCCAGCAATAATATGCCCAACCAACCATTTGGGCTTTCCAGCGGAACAGTTACACACTGCACACATTCACCTCTTATGAGTTTAGTAGTATGACTCACTGAAATTAAATTCACACCTTCATCAAACATGCTTTCATCAAAAGATAATGGCCAGCAGCTAGAAAATAAGGCGCGCTGCGCTGATATCCTTGACCCATTTTCACTAAAGACCAATGCTATATTACTAACGCCGAGGGTAGTCTCCAGTGAATAAAGTGCTTTTTTTATGGTTAACTCACTCAGCCCAGAACTACCGATTAATTGAGCTAATTTAAACAAAAAGTCTTGCGAAAGAAGCATTTTTCGCATTTTTTCTGCGCTGGTTTTATTAATCCAAGTTGTTTCAACCTGAATGCCCTGAAGCCGAGCTGACAACTCAGCAGTAAGTTTCTCAAGTATCTCAAATTCATCTTCATGCTGATTGTTATATCTATCAGATACCAGATCATTGGGTATGCTAGAAAATATTTTACCTAAGCGATTAATCAGAATACTCCATGAAGTAAGCATGATGCTGGCAGCAATACAAAACACCAAAAACAGACAAATTAATTGCAGTAAAGACACCAAAGACTGCTTAATAACCACATCATGTTCCGCAGCGGCTACAAAATTATCATAAGCTTTTATGATTGACTGGCCTTTTTCCAGCATCACTACTTTAGAGCTTCCTTTGACTCTAGCATCAGAAAAATTATGTTGTGCTACCTCCAAATCTTGGTAGGCCTTAGCTAAAGCTGTGTCATTTTGGTTTCTTGACCAAGTATAGGCCTCATCATCAAACCCACTTAAACGCTCATTCAGCCGATTCAACACATTAGTTTTATCTTCTGCGGAATGTTCTAATTTATAGATTTCCAATTTCCAGACTGATTGATCTTGATAGGCACGGTGTATGACAGAAAGATGATCTGGAATATAGTCAAACAGAAACAATGAGCCCGCCTGCATCAATATGACAGACAGCACCATAGAAACTACCAGCGCATGCAAATTTGCATAGAGCTTATGCTTTCTAACAAAAGTACGAACTAACTTAATTATATTCAAAATATTTTGCATATTTGCTTGAGATCTTTTTATACTTACAGCTTGTTATATTTAGGTTTAGATTCATGAGTATATTCATTTTTTCAACGCTCATCATCAGCGTTATTTTTTTGGTAATACTAGGTTCATGGTACAACATTCAGGGGCCTTTTTTACTACATATTGTGATGCTAATTTCAGCGGCTGTTGCAATATTCTCTGCGGCTATTGTCATTACTGTCCAGCCGCTACTTTTTACTAAAACGTCACGCTCTAAACGTGACTTAACAAAAGAAGTCGCCTGGGGGACTGAGGTTTCTAGTGCACTGTCTTCCCCAGCTGCAGTGCTTGATGGTTATGTTGTTAAATTTGTAAATACACCTTTTCTGCAAACATTAGGCATGGTTGATATGTCAGACCAAATTATAGGCATGCCATTTACTAACTTAATTCATCCTGCAGATCATCAAAACTTTGCAGAATTAAGCGCAGAAGCTTTAACCGGAAAGCCTAAAAATGACGCCACTAAAATTCGTCTAATTTGTGTGGATGGTACAACGTTGCCATCTAGTGCCAGTCTGACGCGCATGCGTGAAGATGGCCAAAATAACTTAATGCTCTTTCAGTTCACGCCAACCTCTGCTAGCAATCTATTAAGCAATGATTATGAGTCGCAGTTTAATTATCACAACATTGTAGACCGACTTGAAGAAATCGTTTTTCAGCTCAGCGCCGAAGGGAAAATAATCTTCCTAAATCGCGCCTGGGAAAACATGCTGGAACATACAGTGCAAGATTGCTTAAATAAATCATTATTAGACTTCTTTCACCCTGAAGATAAACCCATGCTTGAAGCGAGACTAGATTCTTTAACCAAAGGTAAAAGAAGCCATTGCACTATTGAAGCACGCCTAATCTCATTACGAGGCGACCCCAATTGGATAGTGATGCGAGCAAAAACCACATCAACTGCCACTGGCGAAAGTACCAGCGTCATAGGCACAATGACGGATATTCAGCGTCACAAAGAAGCTGAAGCTAGCATTGTAACCAACCGCCGTGCAGCAAACTCTCTGCTAAGTCATATTCCAGGTATGGTCTATCGCTGTAGAAATGACCGCTCGTGGACTTTTGAGTTTGTTAACGAAGGCTGCTTGGACGTGACCGGTTATGACACTTTTGAGTTAATTAACAACCCTAACCTTAACTTCAACCTTATCATCCATCCAGACGATAGGGCCGCCGTCTGGGAATCTGTTAAAGAGCAGATTAGCAATGGTGAAGAATTTAAACTTATTTACCGCATTATTACCCGAAAAGGTGAACCTAAATTAGTACAAGAGCATGGTCGTGGGATATTCTCTAGTACCGGCGAGTTATTAGCACTGGAAGGTTTTATTACCGAGATTCCTGACCAGCGCTACAACGTCAATTCCAACCAATTACACTAAATTACTCTTTAACTAAAACGGACGTACTTATTCAGGCTGAGTACCAATCGCCAATGTTTCTCCATCATCAAACTTGGCCAGCCAATCCACCATCATTGGATGAAACTTTGTCATGCCTTTATATTCAATTAAATCTGGATGCATGGTCTTTTGTACACGATGCAAGCGCTTAGCCCAACATGGGTAAATGGCAATATCTTTTAGGTTAATCAAATAACAACGTATGCTAAATACTATGGCATTGCTACGCGGCAATCTGAATAAGGTTTGCAACTCAACACGCAAATGTACTAAATCACCTATATTTTCAGCATTCACCGTATTGCGGTCACTGCCCCAGTGCGGGTAATTTTCTGGAGAAGTATCTAAGCGCGGATTAACGGTCATCGTCCAGTTCAAACGACGAACCGGACTACCAATCTGTAGATTAAGCAAATACTTCAAAGCACGATCCATCACACCAAGCTCTGTGGCACGCGGAACAGGGCCGTGCCATTCACGCCAAGACATGCCCACATTAAATGCCAGCGACCAATCGGCTTGACTAGTGACGATGCCCGCATCGGCATACAAAGTTTCATCCCTATGATCAAGCAATACAAAATCACCTTGTAGTTGCCGACCAATATAGTCAAATGGCTCAGCGGCTAATGTTGAAGTATCACCGAAAGTGAAAGTATCTTTAATGCCTAGCGGTTTATTTTCCCAAGTCCAGATTAAGCCCTGTTTTTGCAAGGTAAAATGTTCTGGATAATCTTGCGCAAGTGCGCCCATGGTCAGCTCAACAAAGTCCCACTGCGCATCCATCATATGCGGCAATGCCTGATAGCGTCCTGGATCTTGCTCAAGAGTGATTTTCTTATCTATACATTCAGCTACATAGTGCTCGTCAATATCAAACGTAAACTCACAGACTGAACCTTGCTTACCTTTAGTATGTGGCTCAATATTCACCGAGTACATATACTGATCTTCAGGAAAAGGAAACGGAAATCGTTTGATTGCTGCATCAGAATTACTATAGGTGTAATCTTCGCGAAAGGTTTCTTTTTTAAAATTTAATGCCATATTGTGTGCCTTTATCGCCATTCAGAAGCCAGTTTTAAAATGATTTATTTTGAAATGGTAAAAAATAAATTTGAAACTAAATCCTTGCTATCACTAAAGATCTAGCACCAATCGTTCGCCTTTTGCGCGAGAAACACAAGGCATGATTTTTTTGCAAGAGGCTTTTTCTGAATCTGTTAAAAAATGATCGTTGTGTAATAACGCGCCATCGGTCTCTAGCACGTCTAACTCGCATCGACCACATACGCCACCGCGGCATAAAAAGTCCGCCTCTACACCAGCAGCTTCAATCGCTTCTAACATGCTCATTTCTGCAGACACTTGGATTTCAACGTTAGATCTTGCTAGCTGAATTTTGAACGGCTCACCGATTGGCGGAGAAAGAAATTGCTCACTATGTATATGGTTTTCTGGCCATCCTAAATTTCTAGCGGTTTCTAGCGTAGCAACCACCATTGCACTCGGTCCGCACACGTAAACATGCGTGCCTAATGGTTGGTCACTTAACAAAGCTTGTAGATCCAATCGTGTCGCATTGCTATCAATATAGCAGTGCAAATGATCACCACAACTCTCTTTAAGTTGAGCGGCAAAAGCCCCATGCTCAGGCGACCTGAACGCGTAGTGCAATTCATAATTAGCACCCATTCTTTTAAGATCAGCAATTTGCGACATGAATGGCGTAATCCCAATACCACCAGCAATTAAAATATGTTTACGCCCTTTTTTGGCCAATGAAAAAAGATTCATTGGGTATGTGATCTTAAGTGGCATACCAACGGTGACATTTTCATGCATAAAAACAGAACCGCCTCTTGAGTTTTCTTGTCGGCGCACAGAAATATGGTAAGCCTCGTTCTCCATAGGCGAGCCCATCAAGGAATATGGATTTCTATGCACGCGTCCACCAATATCTATGGACACTACCACATGACTACCGCCAGAAAAAGCCGGCAAGCTTGAGCCATCTTCTTTTACAAAGGTGAAATGCTTGACTAGCGGAGTCACTTGCTCAATTGCCGCCACTTTTACATTAATCATAGTCATGGATATATTTCCTCAATTTCCGGAAGTTCGCCTGGCGATTCCGCATCTATCATTAAGCCCATATATGCGCCTAGATGCCTTGAAAAATGATCTCGCACAAAAAGCATGCGTGCGCATCCAGAGCATTTGCCGATATTAGTCGTGATGTTGTGGGTAATCGCCTTACAATGCACACAGTAAATAGTGCGAGCAAGTGTGTCGGTCAGCTCTTTCATGATGTCAGCTTCTTCAACACCAAATGTTTTTAGCACTTCAGCCACAGACCAGATAAATCCTTCTGACCCAGCCACATACACACGCAAACCCATACGCATGCTAGGCATGATATTTTTCAAGCTAACAAGTAGTTCCTGTTCTGAACTTACTACATCTAGTCCATCAGGTACTACTTTCTTAAGTGTTTTAGCATAATCTGTATCATGCTGTGCATATATCACCGTCACTGGCTGTTGGGGCTGCATTTGTTGAAACAGCTTTAGCACAGCCAAACCGCCTTGATTTTGGGCTAACACTAAATGTGCGGTGGCTTTTTCATGCCACACCAGCGCGTTGTAAACCGGTTTACTTTTAATCCAATAACCTCGCTCCATAATCAGCTCTTACCCTTTGCAGGGTGCAAGTTAAAACCAGTCTTGGCATTGATAAGAGCATTTAGTTTTAGCCGTCTAATATGATTTAGTTTTAGCACGCAAGATGCATCGTTAACATAAAAATTTAAAGCTAACACGCGCCGTCCAGATGTAACAGCAATTAACGTTAAGCACATTACAAGCTGACAAGCATTAAGTATTAAGTTACTCATTGTTTTCCTAAAACTAATAAATTTAATGTTTGCAATTAAAACCTACAGCATCACAATATCGCAATAAAAAAACTCGGAAAATTCTCTTCAAGGTGTACTACCAAAGAAGTAACTAAAAATATCGGAAAATAACGGCTGATTGATACGGATGAATTAGTTTCTACAGCTGATTTTACAAATTACTGGCCGGCCAAAAGACAATTTTTTAATATACGAATACTAAAAATATTTAATCTAAACTCAATTATCATGCTAACAATACTAATAACCACCTTAGTTAAATTTCCGACTACGTATCTGACAAATCTATTCAAAAATCCATGATTACGACCAACTTTACCGAGTTACGCAACGCCTTTGAATTTGTCAGTTCAGGCTCACCTTCAAAACAATACGCATATATTTGTCTGGATTCAGGTGCAATTTACTGGGTCTCAAACTTAATTGAATTGGAAGAAGATGTGCCAGACGACCTCACCACATCGAACCGATACATTTCAGTGCCGCATAAAAATGATTTAAAACTTGGCCAGAGCATGGCCTTATCTTTCATAGAGCAAACATTGCCTGATGATTACAATACGGTTGCTAGCTTCTTTAGAAAGCGAGGTGCTTATAGGCGCTTTAAAGAACTACTACAGACACAAGCTTTATTAGAAAAATGGTTGGAATTTGAAGCCGAAGCTTGCGACATCGCCTTAGTTGACTGGTGCCAGGAGAAAAATATTCAACTGATTGATACACACTTCACATAAAGTGAAATTATCTTTTAATAGCATAGACCTTGCTTAGTCTAGGTTAAAAAAATAATGCGGAATACCTTTAAGTATTCCGCATTAACGTTAGATTATATTAGCTATTACAAAGTTAATTTCACTAAACTTTATGCTGCAAGCTGACTATTTAACTCTTCTTCTATATCAAAAATATCAGCCACGATGCCATATTTAGCAATGGTAAATATTGATGCACCCGGGTCAGTATTAACGGCTATGATAGTTGGAACATGCTTCATGCCAGCCATGTGCTGAATCGATCCAGAAATACCTAATGCAACATATAGTTTGCAAGAACCCACCACTTTACCGGACTGGCCAACCTGCCTTGATTTTGGTAACCAACCCGCATCGGCAATTGGGCGTGAACAGCATAAAGTGGCCCCAGCCGTTTCTGCTAGTTCGCGGAACTGCTCAACATTTGTTTCTTCACCTATGCCACGACCGATAGACATAATAAACTCAACTGTCGTAATGTCGATATCATTACCGCCACCAAGTTCGATAAAGTCTTTATTTTGACTACGAGATTGTACCGGGGGTAAATCAAAGTTTGTGACGACTGGGTTAGCGCCACCTTCTAACACTTTAAATACACTGGCTCGGATTGTCATTAGCACTGTCGTTTTACCGGGGAAATCTACTTCAACATTCACTTTTTGGTTATATCCACCGCGCGTGGCTACCAACTCATCAGCTTGATATTCGGCAATAAAAACATCAGTGGCAAAACCATAACCAGCGTTACTTGCAAGCGTTGCTGCATAACCAAGAGAATCAACCGAATGTGGCAAAAGCACCACTGTTGGCATTCTTGATGCGATTAGTGCAGAAACTGCAGCTTCAAAAACGTCAGGATCAAAATCTATTACTGACGCTTTCACCAAAATCAGCTCATCTACGCCGGTTACCGACAAAGCTGGCACAAAGCTTTCAGCTTGGCTACCAATGATAGCCACCACCACTTTATCTTCAGCATTTTTTTTCAGGCCCTGTGCCGCAGAAATTAGCTCTAAGCTAACAGGACGCAACTCACTGCGGCGATGTTCCGCAATTACTAAAATCGTGCTCATGTTTATGCTCCTTTAAATTCGTTGATAATCTGAATAATTTTCGCAGCTTGCTCGGCAAGTGTGCCTTCAATCATCTGTGCGCGACCTTTTGCTGGAATATACATGCGGCGCACACGTGACATTGAGCTGTCAGCACCAACATCGCCAGCAGACAAACCAATATCTGCTAGTGAAACTTCTTCAATTGGCTTAGCTGCCGCTTGTTTAATACCACGTAACGAGGCATAACGTGGCTTGTTAATGCCTAATTGTATGGTCAACACTGCGGGACAATTAATTTCAACTTCCTGCAACATTCCACCTTCAAGCTCACGGCGAATAATGGCTTTATTCGCACCTGGCTTATATTGCAAATCAGCCACAACTGCCGCATGCGGCCAGTTCAAATAAGCCGCAGTAGAAATACCGGTTGATGCATAAGATTGATCTGAAGATTGCACGCCAGCAAACACCATATCTGGCGCTTCTTTTTTTGCTACTGCAGCTAAAATTCGGCCTATAGTAATCGCGTCAGAACCTTCTATAGAGTCATCCCAAACTCTAATGGCGCGGTCAGCGCCTTTAGCTAAGCACTTACGTAAGCTTTCATCTACGCGGTCTGGGCCGACTGAAACGACTACAACTTCCACTTCCGCATCACTAGATTCCTTTATTTTCATGGCTTCTTCCAATGAAAAATCATCCCACTCGTTTAGGTCATATAGTAAAAAATCTTCTTCTACATCCTTACCATCAGCACGGATTTCAAAATCCTCATCCAATGCGGCAACTTGTTTTACTGCTACTAGAATTTTCATACAGACTTCTCCTAAAGAATTTATACCTATCGATCACTAATTATTTTTTATAAACTCTTAGCAAAATACTGAAATGCCGCAAACCTCACCTGAAAATCAGGGTCGTCACATAATGCCCATTTATCGTTGTCTTTTAATGCGGTGCTACTTACTAACAACAAGCGATGCAGGTAATAAGAATCTTCGAGTAATGGCAACAAAGTTTTACGCTGTGCCTTGCGATTCAGAATTACCGCTCGCCGGATATCTGCTTCTGGCGAAGTAATCAATTTCTGCAATATCCACTGTGGTGTTCGCGAGTTATTCGCCACGCCACACAGAACATCAACATCCGTATCATTGGCTAACGCCTCCAACAAGCATCTTGTAGCATTTTTTTGGTAAGCCACCGCTGAGCGCACCCAAGCATTTTCATCTTTAGCCAACACACTTAACAGTCGCCTTGAGCAGTGTTCGTTTCTAGCCACTGCGCGCCTGACATCTGCGTGCGGGTCTGTTGAAAACTTATCCAACACCTTGCGCGACACCTTTGGATTACGAGCCAACCATTGCCTTACCCAATGATCTTTGTCTAACATTAAACGCTTAGCACTAGCCGCAGATAAATCAGCTCTTGCTGCTAGCGCGCGCCTTACCAGATGACTTTCATCACTTAATAATTGCTTAATAATCACATCTGATGAAGCCATGTTAGTCGCCACTCCAGATCTTACGACCTTATCTTGACTCACAGATAAATAGCTCAACGCGTCTATATTCAAACGTTGATTTTTGGCTAACTGCCGCTGTATTTCTGTAGTCTCTGAGGCTAAATTATTCATAGCCGATTCAATTAAAAACAGCGGACAATTCTCATGCGCGAGCACAACCACACGTATTCTTGTATCTCCTTTTTCGTAAATGGTTGCCAGTAAATCGTCAGATGTTGACGGGTTAGCCGCCACATTTCCAACAATAACCTCCTCCATTTTACTGTTACGCATACGGCTTATCAGCAGACTTAAAACTCGGACATTTGCCGTTGGATTTTTGCTAACTGCTTTTAAGCTTTGAATGTCATCAGAAAACTTAGCTATCGCTTCAAGCACTTTATTTGGCGTGTGTTGATGCTGTGCAATTAATACGGCAAAACTAGCATTTCCATTAAGTTCAACGTCATAAAGCCTAGCTAGTGCCGCCTCCGGCGTGTTCTGATTTCTATCAAGCCGTACAGCTACCGCAGCATCACCAGCACCTCGTAGACAGAGTGTATTAAGCACATCTGCTGGCGTATGTTCCCATCGCGCCAGCGCCAAAGCATCACGACGCTTGCCAAACATAATGCCTTCTAATACCACTCGCTGTTCAATATTAGCAATGAGGTAAACAGCAGCAGCAGAATAAATATCACCGGCTTCAACTGCCTTGTCGACTAAATATTTTGCAGTTTTTAGCGCTAACATTTAAATATTCTGCCGACTCTAAACTTCAGTGGCCACGCATTTCATCTGCCACTAATACCTCTTGAATTGCGATTGCTTGTGTCACAGACTCTACTAACAATTCATGTTCAGGGATTGCATATTCCATGCATTCATCAATCAACTCAATCAGTTCACGGACTATAAATTGTCCTTCGTAACCCGACGTTTTCAAGGCATCTTCAAACATCGTTAAATCTTTTGGACATGAAACAACGAATACTTGCAAACCTTCAATGACTGCCGCTTCTTTCATTCTATTTTGCGACGGTTTTTCGCTACCTACTGGATCAGGAATCCAGATTCGTCCACCACCTGCACCACAGCAAAACGAGTTGTCTTTATTGCGCCCCATCTCAACCAACTCGCAACCTAGCATTTTTAGAATATCGCGCGGGGCATCATATCCCTTGTTAAAACGACCTAAATGGCAAGGATCATGAAAAGTCACTTTGTAATTCAGTTTCTTAGCTAGTGGTAATCTGCCATCTTCAATCAACTTCTTAACTACTGTGCTGTAATGTTGAATCTCATAAGTACCACCGAAATCAGGGTATTCATTACGAATCGTGTTGTAAGAATGCGGATCAGTGGTGACGATGGACTTAAAATCACAGTCATCTAAAGATTGAATATTAGAGGTGGCAAGAAACTCATAAAGCCCTTCCTCACCGACTCGACGAACATCGTTCCCAGCATTTAACTCACCTTCAAACAGCAAACCAAAATCAACACCAGCTTTGTGCATCAATCTTGCAAAGCCTTGCGTTACTTTTTGATTGCGCGGGTCAAAAGAAGCATAATCACCCACAAACCAAAGCATATCGACCGCTTCTTTTCGTGCATCTTTAATCTCAAAGGCTAACTCTTTGGTCCACGATGCTCTTTTACGTTTTGACTCACCAAACGAATTACCGGTCTTATGAATGGTTTGTAGAGTTTTTTCTAGCAAAGGATCCATTTCACCGGCTTCGACCAAATTGCGCCGCATTTGCACGATGATAGGCACATGCTCAACCGCTACAGGACAAATTTCCACACAAGCCAAGCAAGTACGGCATGACCACAAGGTTTCCATAAACACTTGGCCTACGCCTTTGCCGTGAATATCTAACTCTGCTTCTTTGGGTAACTCTTTTGCACTTAAAGCATGATTGGCAAATTCGCGTAACGACAAAATCACATCACGTGGCGACAATGGTGCTCCGACTGCATTCGCTGGACAGGCTTCTTGGCAACGACCACATTTTGTACAAGCATCTAAATGGAGTAGATTTTTCCAGGTTAAATCAGTAATTGACTTGTAACCTGCGGTTTTTTGGTCATCAGGCACTCTTGGTAATCTTCTACCAGCCAGCGGATCTTTAAACATTAAAGAGGCTGCCGCGGTAAAAATATGTTTAATTTTGCTGTAAGGAATAAATGCAATGAAAGTCAGTGATAACACGCCATGAAACCACCACAAGCCGGTGCGGAAAGTTCCAGCGCCTTCTGCGCTAAATCCAATCGCTTGCATTAAATGTGCTAAAAGTGCGCCAACTGGTGACCACATACGGTAATCCCAAACTACGGGGCGTCCACTTAGCCAAACTAATCGAGTTGCTTCTAAAATAAATCCTGTAACGGCAATCAGTATGAATGACCATAAAAATGCCCAGTCTTCACGACGATATTGACTGCGATCGAAATCTGCATCACCGGCTTGCCTATCGACTCTTTTATAATCTAGCTTAGGTAATTTCAGCCATTTACGTCTATACATCATGTAAATTAAGCCAATGATCAGACCTAAACCTGCTAAATCAAGTACTAATGAGAACCATAGGTAAAAATGGCCGTACCAAAACTTAAGTCCGAATAATGGCTGAAGAATGTCGTACTCTAAGGTGATGATGGAGGTGCCGACAAATAACAGCACGAAACCTAAAAATATTAAACCATGCGCACGACCTGCACTTTTGTCGCGTCGCACCAATGTTCTATGTGTCGCCATGGTTTTAACCATATCGAAAAAGCGATGCAATATTTCACCCCAAGAGCCATCTGCTTGTCCACGACGGTACTTACGAATTTGTACATACGTGCCGTATAAAAATACTGCGATTGCAATATATCCAATCACATAAAATAGATGGACAGCATTCGGATGAAAATTCTCAAACAGTATTCTTGTAATATCGCTAGCATTAATTGCGCTAGCACTTACTTCTGCGGCATTACTTACTATGGAATTATTCATTGTGCATTGCCTATTCGTTATTTAATCAACCATGCAACCTGAGCTATATTTTTTGCTAGCAACATCAGGATAAACTCTTGCGCATTATCCATAATCGCCGCGATACTCTGCGGCGATTACATTCAGAACAATCTAAACCTTATACTCAATCTTAAACTCTCCGCCTGGCATGTGTGGCACGCCCCATACAGCTACTTCACGTTTGTATGGTATTGCGATTTGCGGATTTGCTTCTTCAATTTCACGCGCTACACGGTGACCGGTAAAAGTTGCATCAGCAATTAAACGTGGTGCTTCTGCATCACCAATCAAGTAAATACCTTTGATATCGTTGGCAGCCCATTCAGATTCGCGTGCTTTAAGCTCATTCCATAATTTATTTTCAGAATGACGACCTGTCACAAGAATCAATGAATCAAACTCAAGCCAACGATGCGTTGTATTGGCGTCACGTGGCGAAACACCAGGCCCACGATAAGTCCGTTTTGAGCCGTCACCCCAAATATTGTAAATTTCCAAACGGCCTGCTTCAATTTTTGAACAGAAGTGATCGCCCAATTCTTCAACGTGCAACTCATGTAAGCGACGCATCATGTTTGGATATTCAAGGGTGAAGTGCATATAGTTGGCCAAATGCACGCCAGAAACAACGGTGACTTCGTGGCCATCTAAAGCAAGTTTTTCGGCTAAACTAGGTGCCATAAAATAGGTATCAGCATTTAGAATAACAACACGTTTACCGATTTTCTTTTTACCTTCAAACACTTGCTCTGGCGTTAATTGATCAGCTAAAGATGCATCTGCTCCTGGAATTGCATCATGTGTTAGGCAGTTATTACCGTCCGTATTCCAAGATGATCCTGTCGCAATAATCACCTTATCTGCGCCATACTGCAGCACTTCGTCAGCAGTCATCGGCTTTTGGCCTAACGCTACTTGGCTTTCTTTGTTCTTTTTCACCAATTTATTAATTTGCGTTTCGCGATAATCACGGTGATAACTCCACTCACCTAAACCAGGCAATGTGGTCACAGTATTTAAATGGCCACCAATTTTTTCAGCTTTATCATATAAATGGACTGTATAGCCACTTTCCATTAATACCCTTGCAGCTTCTGATCCTGAAGGTCCAGCACCAACCACAAGCACTGAATCTTTAGAGCTTGTTTTACGGAATTTTTCAGGATGCCAGCCACGACGATATTCTTCACCGGCGGTAGCATTTTGCGTACAAATCATTGGAGGACCACCAATTTCCCAACGAGAGATACAAACATTGCAGCCAATACAAACGCGGATATCGTCATAACGTCCTTGCTCGATTTTTTGTGGCAAGAATGGATCTGCAATTGAAGGGCGTGCGCAACCAATAATATCGGCATAGCCTTTGGTGACAATTTCAACCATTTTTTCAGGATCAGTAAAACGACCAACGCCAAGTACTGGTTTTTTAGAGACTTGCTTTACAAACTTAGTCCATGGTATTTGGTGGCCTTGTTGGGTAAAACGAGATGGTCCGGCATCTTCGCCCCATTCGGCAATATCACCCACGTCCACATCCCACAAATCGACCAATGGGTCTGCTAGTTCAATAAACTTCATGCCATCAACTTCAACTTCAATCTGGCCAGGTCCATAAACCGTATCCACAGCAAATCTTGTCGCAATTGCACATTCACTACCAACAGCATGTTTAACTTTTTCTAAGGTTTCCAACCAAAAACGAGCGCGGTTTTCTAAAGATCCACCGTATTTATCAGTCCGTTTGTTGTAGTAAGGATTTAAGAATTGTAGTGGTAAATACGAGTGTGCTCCGTATACATAAACAATATCGAAACCAGCATCGCGTGAGCGTTTAGCCGCATCAACATAATATTGTTGTACTTGTGCGATATCACCTAGATCCATTTCTTTACAATAACTTAATGTTTCAAATTCAGATGCAAATTGACTTGGGCCACGTTGTGTAGCACGCGATTCCATATTAGGGGCATGTGCACCGCCATACCAAAGCTCTACACCAGCCAAGGCGCCATATTTATGCACTTCATCGGTCATTGCACGTAAGTTGCGTACATCGCCTTCGTCCCAGATACGCGCAGACAATCGATGCGTATCATCAGACTCGGGATGAATAGAACAGTATTCCGTATTCATCGCCGCCCATCCACCCTCAGCTTTCACTGAGCGATGTGCTGCCTGAAAGCCTGGCTTATCAGAACCTGCGCCAATACAGTGTGGCACTTGATAAAAACGATTGCGTAAAGTTTTAGGACCAATTTGAATAGGTTCAAATAGAATATCGTGTTTTGGATCGCGTGCCATTTTCTCTCTCCGGTCATGTAAATGGAAATTTCTAATGGTCTATTTTCATGGCGATAACCTGTTTGAACAATTACCCTCATGGCTTACTACTAAGGTATTAGTTAAATCTAGAGCAGAAATTATCTAGAGTAAAAACAAACAAAAGAAGGATAAATGACAAAAAAAAGCGGTAGAAGTATTTAACCTCGACCGCTTTTTTATAGCTGCTAACACGCCAGTTTGGACGTGTAAATGTTACTTATAAGGTATGCGTATACCAAACCAAGGCGATACCTGCCGCTAGTGCAAGATAGGGCAAAATACCTGCCTTATTGCCAGAAACACCATCTTCATGCCCATCAATATATAAATCTTCTAACATTTGTTTAGGAAACTGTCCTTTGTCTTGAACATAGTGACGATACATAAATACCGGGATAATCAATGACGCAAAGATTAAACCGGTTTTCAATGTACCTACACCCCAAATATCCGCACCAAGACCCATAATGCCTAAGTTAACGAAACCTAGTATGCCACCTAAAGCCAAGATTAAAGTTGGCGCTTTATAAGGGCGTTCCCAGCTTCCACGGTCAATTCTATGAATCCAGCCAGAGTTAAGGTTAAGGAAGTTGAAAATAATATAGCCAATATTTGAAGCCGCAAGAATGAACACATAGTCCGACATCAAGAGCAAAATCAAATTAAAACAAAGGTCAGTCCACATGGCGCTGGTTGGCGCACCATGATCATTCACTTTGGATAAATATTTTGGCAACCAACCATCAACAGAGGCTTGATATAGTGTGCGTGAAGAGCCTGCCATGGAAGTCATAATGGCTAGTAATAGCGCTAAAACCATCATAATGACCATTACATTACCAATAAACTTACCACCGCCAACAATGTCAGAAAAGGCTGCAGCAACACCCATACCACTGTAGATTGAAGCTTCTAACATTCCGTCGTAAACCGCAGGTGTTGTAATTACCCCTGCAGCATCAACAACTGCCGGCGTTACCATATGACCTAAACCTAAATGACTTTGAAAGGCAATTGGCACCAAGGTAAATACCGCAACACAAAGCAAGCCTGAATAAAAAATAGCCTTAAAAGTATCTGTTTTAGGATTTTTAAATTCACGCGTATAACACACTGCAGTCTCAAAACCATAAGTAGACCAAGCTGCAATAAACAGGCCGCCTGCCATCAGCTTCCAGCCCTCGATTCCCCACACACCATCAATCACATTGCCTGCAGCATCGTGAGCAAGTGGCGCTAGCGGAAAGAAGTTAGCTTGTGCAATATCGCCGGTTAACAATGGTACTAAACCAATTAACATGAGCGGGATAAGCGCAATCACACCTAGAATCATAGTGGTTTTGGCAGAACGTAAAATACCACCGTGCTGAATGGTAAACACTGAAAGCAAAACAGCCGCACCTAGAATAAAGGTTGCGTTGATTCTTAGCGCAAGGCCTTCTTTAATCATACTCAAATCAAGCAGTGTAATCTGCCAAGTATTAATGATAGCATCGGGAGCAAACAAGGCGCTTAACATATACCCAGCTGCTAAGCCCGAGCCGATAGCCAGCACCGGCGACCAAGCAAACCAGTTACACCAAACCGATACGGGGGCAATAAACTTACTATACTTGACCCAAGCAACAGCACCGTAAATTGACGCACCACCAGATTTATGCGGAAACAAACCAGCAATTTCTGCATAAGTAAACGCTTGAATAAAACCAAAAGCAATTGAAATTGCCCAAATCATCCACGCCGGCTTACCCACTGTGGCCGCAATTGCACCGATTGAAAAAAGAACAAGTGCTGGTACGCCACTTGCCACCCAGAATGCACCTTGCCAGCCAATCTTTCTATGCAGTGTTGCATTTTGCGCAACTACATTTTCAGAAAGATCAGCTGAAATTGCATCAACTGAAGAATTTACGCTCAATTTAAATCCCCTTATATTTAAAAAATGTCCCCATACAACCCTATAGCATGGCTTTAAAACACAAGTTAAAGCAATGTTTAGAATTGCCCACCGAGGTATAGCAAAAATTTAGATCTTGTCGCTTGATTAATAAAACTTAATTTGTGGAACAGCGATAAATTTCCCACGCACGCCACCATTTTGATGAATATGACTAGCGCCTTACAATTCCCATTACGGATTACTCTTTAAGTGGTAGTGCGGCATATATTTATCAGCGATTATTCTGCACCCCATTAAAAACATAAATACTTCTTTGTGATTACACCTTCAAGATAGTTTTTTATGATGAAAGTCAGCTCTAATATAGACGCATTACAAAGGCATCATGAAAGCCACTAATGACACAGCATCAAGCTAGCACTAACGATTCAACACACCAGACTTTATATGATTTGATCGGTGGCGAGGCCGGCGTTAAAAACTTAGTTGAAGTATTTTATGACATTATTGAAATACAACCTGAAGCACATAAACTGCATTTATTACACTTACGCGGTAATGGCATAGCGCATGCACGCGTTGAACAGTTCAATTTTCTATGTGGATTTTTAGGTGGGCCTAAATTATATGTTGAAAAACATGGCCACTCTAATATTAGAACCATGCATGATTATATTGAAATTAATACTGAATCTAAGGACATCTGGCTTCAATGTATGACTTTAGCAATCGACACCATGAACATGGAAGCAAGCGTAAAAAATAAGCTAATGAATCATTTCACGTCAGTGGCAGAACGATTAGTCAATCAAGCTGAATAAATAGGCTAGTAAAACGGAATATAAATTCATGCCTAACTTTACCCCTGTACCTGCTACGCTAACGCAGGCTCTACACAGTCATTACGCACGCAATCAGCGTTGGGGCTTTATGTGGGCTTTATGGACAGCCATTCTTTGGGGTGCTTGGTATGTTCCAGGCACAGCACTCTGGTACGAACATCCCTACGTAGATATTCCTATCGATCATCAATCCACCAGGCTTGCAGCAACGGCGGTAATGACTTGGATACATGCCATCACGGTATTTTTGTTTTTACTATTGTGGAATACAGTTTTAGGTAAAGTTAAAGATTACGGCCGTACCATAGTGCGCTTCCGCAAGATATCAAAATGGTATGCGCTTGCGTCGCTATGCGGCGGCCCCATGGCGATATTTGGTTCTTATATGGCCATGGGGTTTATCGGACCAGTATTTGCCGCCATTTCATCACTTTTTTATCCCGTCATCGGCGCTATTATTGCCCGACTTTGGTATAAAGAAAAAATCTCAAAACGTGCTGCTATTGGTATGTGTATCATTATATTCGGCGGCATGGTGATTTATGGTCCTAGCCTGTTTGGTGAAATGGACGCATCTAATCCCAATGCATGGCTAGGATATGTAGGTGGCATCATGTCCGCCATAGGCTGGGGCTCTGAAGGTGCTGTCGCTGGCCGCGCAATGGATGTTTCTGACCCAGATGTTGGCATTCATTGTCGATTTAGTTTTGAAGTATTATTTTGGGGATTATTTATATTGCCAGCACTGGCTATGTTTACCGATTTACCCATCAAATCATTAATTATTGAAACAGTAACCCACGGCAAAGCAATGTTATGGATCATCTTAGCATCCGCTTGTCACGCTTATTGTTACACGTCTTTTTATAAGAGCTTTAGCTTAATTGGAGTCGGACGCGGCGAGGCAATTGGCAACTTATATGCCGTATTTGCGCTGATATTCATTGCAGCATTCACTTTGCAATTACCACAGTGGTATTTTATTGTGGGTCTTATATTAACGGTACTCGGCAGTTTTATAATGTTTAGCGAGCCTGCAGAATCTGTTAGCAACCTTCGAGATCATTCTGACGTGAATAGCAACACTGCGAAAGGTTGACTATGAAGCTACACCAAAAAGGTTTTTTGCTAGTAACCCTAAGTAAAAACAATATATTGTGGGATGACGAGCTTATTGTACAAACCTTTATTGAATACAATATATTTGGCGATTATAGCGAAAAGACAATACGCATCGCTTTAGATGAATTGTCAGCAGCTGGGTTAATTACTCGTGTTGAAGAAAAACTTGAAATGAATAAGCAGCGAGCGAAACTGCTATTTCGTTACCAATTATCAGACTTCGGAAGAGCTAGAATGATAGATACAGGTCTATTAGACGGCTGATTTATAAAATCACAACATCAACATAAGGAAATATAAAATGAGTAGTTTCTGGGGTTATGCTGGGGCAGACACACTGGCCATACTAGTGATTGGTGGCGTTAGTTTAGCTTGCCTAATTTGCGCTAGAATTTTCGTAAATAGCTATGGCAAGTAATTATGGGTATCCGTATTCTGTGATTAATTTTACTGAAAATCACTGGATTAAGTTTTAATAGTATAAGTTGATTCAACCATTAAGTTGATGAGTGTCAGCTTTAGAGCTGAATTAATTAAATATTCATGTGACAAGTCTCAGGCAATTTTAGACATACGTCAATTAATGAGCAACGACTGAAACATCCCCAAAGCGGTCTATCAATTAAAATGCTTCACCGGCAAATTCCGACCCCCTATGCAGACCCACACTACCTCAACACTCGCATCATAAATATGGCCATTACAATTGCAATTATGGACATAGCTGTAGAAATGATTGTCAAAGAATTAAGGCCATATGCATTAATCCCCAATCCTCCGAGTATTGCTCCTAGGCCGATGCCCGCATTTGCTGCAGAAATATTCATCGATGCTGCAAACGCCTGAGCATGGGAACCAGCCTTCATTACTCGCACCTGGCAAACGACGAATAAACCGGTATAGGCAACTCCCCAGACAGTGAGTGCAGCTACGAGCCAGAAATGATTTGAGATTACTAGCGTTGTCATTAACATCCCAACGCCTAACAAGACTAGAAACCAAATGTTGGCTGAAAGTGGATTACGGTCCACTATGCGTCCCGCCATTTGGTTTCCCAGCATGCCGATGGCACCGAAGCCCATCAGCCACCAACCGACTTGGCTAGAAGGAAGGAATGCAAGTCGTTCCAGGATATCGGCCAGATAGGTATACGCCGTAAACATTGCAATAAACGTCAAAATAGACAGTCCGACATGGGCCAGAAAACCTTTATCTTTAAGAATGGCTGTTTGCTTTTCCCTATGATGGTGAGGAGCTACCGGCAACGTCGGCATATATGCCTGAATCAGGATGGCTAGAAATGTAGACACTGCGGCGAGTATCCAGAATGTTCCGCGCCAGCCAATGGCATCAGCTGCTAATGTGCCTACTGGAATACCAAATACTAAGGCAGCAGAAATGCCCAGATACACCTGTGATACTGCTTTTCCAGAATTGCTAGGACCTGCCAGCTGGCCTGCTGTTTCACTTGCAGTTCCCCAAAATACTGGAAGCATGAGTGCAGGAATAAATCGTGCCATGGCCAATACCCATATGTTTGGCGACAAAGCAGCCATTACGCTTGATCCTGCAAAAATTAGCAAGATAAAGGTAAACAGCTTTTTACGATTTATATGAGAAAGTTTGGCTGTCAGAAATGGGCCAAACAACATTACTGTGAACGCAAATAGGGTAACAAGCTGACCAGCAGCAGCGATTGAAACATTCAAGTCTCTGGAAAGTGCGGGAAGCAAACCTACTATCAGGAATTCCGTAGTTACTATCACAAAGCCTGCAACAGCCATGATGAAGATCGGCAGACTAGTATTTCTCTTTATGTTTGTATTTAATGTACTAGCGGCTGTGGTAATTGTTTCCATCGAATTATCTCATTTGAATTTTTTCAAGTTTATTGTAGAAATACAAGATGATTCACGGTATATTTTATCCAGTTACTAAGAATTTAATTCATAAATGGATGCATATGTACAACTCCGAACGATTAAAAGGGATTGATGTATTTGTACGCGTGGCTGATCTGGGAAGCTTCTCAGCTGCCGCTGAACAATTAAGCCTGACTACCTCTGCTATCAGCAAAGGCATTGCACGATTGGAAAGCCGCCTGCAGACACGCTTGTGTAATGGTCAACTAAATTGAGACACTTCGATAGATTTTTGTTGAAATTTCAGTTCATATTCTACAGGTGAAATATTACCTAATGTTGAATGCCGTCTTTTT
>CAIYLB010000109.1 GCA_903926935.1 uncultured Pseudomonadota bacterium | reverse complement strand
TTAGGTAAATATGCCAAGCAGCTGGACATTAGCTTAGATGATGGCTTTCCTAATACGGGTGCTTTAAGGGCTACTATTGCGACTACTTTCGCAGTAGCACCTCCTGAAACTGCAGCCACTACATGGGTAGATGCTGACTCTTATACGGTTTGTATGGGAATCTAAGTTTCTTTGAATTGTGAAAAGCCCACGTTATGGGCTTTTTTTTATTTAAAATTTAATGTCGAAACAAGCCGTAAAGCAATTTAAGCGCTTGCATAGATGTGGAATTGTTTTAAAATAGTCGATTGATAAAAAGTCCGTAAAAACACCAGCTTATCCATGAACCCCAACATTGTAGAAATTGATAATTTATCCTTTGGTTACAAGGGACGCTTGTTGCATAAAGGCATCAATATGGTGTTCCCACGCGGAAAAGTTGTGGCGATTATGGGTGGCAGCGGTAGCGGTAAAACTACCTTGTTACGTTTAATTGGCGGGCAAATTAAGCCAAGTAAAGGCGAAGTGCGTGTTGATGGAGCTGTTGTACATCAGCAAGATCGTGATGGCATCTACAAGTTACGTCGTAAAATGGGTATGTTATTTCAGCATGGCGCGCTTTTTACAGATTTAAGTGTGTTTGATAACGTGGCTTTTCCGATGCGTGAGTTAACAGATTTGCCAGAATCTATGATTAGAGATTTGGTGTTAATGAAGCTTAACGCAGTTGGTTTACGTGGCGCTTATAACTTTATGCCGACCGAGCTTTCTGGTGGTATGGCGAGAAGAGTTGCCTTAGCCAGAGCTGTTGCACTTGACCCCAATATCATTATGTATGATGAGCCCTTTGCTGGTTTAGATCCCATTTCAATGGCTGTGATTTGTGATTTGATTCGTAGTCTGAATGATGCGCTTGGCGCAACATCCATTATTGTGTCACACGATGTTAAAGAAACTTTTTTGATAGCTGATTATGTATATTTTGTGGCCAGTGGTGAAGTTGCTGCAGAAGGTACGCCGCATGATTTAATGCAATCTACGCTACCATTTGTTCACCAGTTCGTGCATGGTGAAAAGGATGGCCCTGTGCCATTTCATTACCCTGCCTCTAATTACCAAGCGGAACTGTTAGGTCATAAATCTGCCAAATCAAATTAAGCCAAATAAAAAAACTAAAAACTAATGATTAAATCAAAGCTACTTAATAGCCTTACTCGAACCTTAGGCGGCATCGGTTACCGCATGACAGAGCGCATTTGGCGTTTGGGAGCTGGTGCGAGATTGTTTTTCTTGACCATATTTTATTCAGGCGAGAGTTTTAAGCGCTTTCATTTAACCTTGCGCGAGATCTATTTTACAGGCGTGATGTCTTTATTGATCATTGTCGTATCAGCATTTTTTGTTGGGATGGTATTAGCATTGCAAGGGTATAACACTTTACAAAAATATGGCTCGTCTGAGGCTATTGGTGTGTTGGTTGCGCTATCGCTTGTGCGTGAATTAGGCCCTGTAGTTACGGCATTGTTATTTGCAGGTCGAGCGGGCACTGCAATTACCGCTGAAATTGGCTTAATGAAAACCACTGAGCAGCTTTCAGCCATGGAAATGATGGCGGTTAATCCGATTGCTCGCGTTATTGCACCGCGTTTTTGGGCCGGTGTCATTTCTATGCCGATATTAGCGACTTTGTTTTCTATGGTCGGTATTTTGGGCGGATATATTGTGGCGGTGCCTTTAATTGGTGTAGATGACGGCGCATTTTGGTCGCAAATGCAGGCTAATGTAGATTTTAGGTTGGATATCGTGAACGGCTTAATTAAAAGTTTAGTGTTTGGTGTGGCTTGTACCATGATTGCTTTATTTGAAGGTTTCGATGCACCGCCAACCGCTGAGGGTGTGAGTCGTGCAACAACACGCACGGTAGTGATTTCATCGTTAACGGTGTTGGCTTTAGACTTTGTTTTAACGTCTTTTATGCTGGTGATATAACTCTGGTGACATCGCTAGAGCAAGACGTAATATGTAAATTGAGGGGTGTGTAAGTGGATAGAACAACAATGGATTTATGGGTAGGTGTTTTTGTTGCTTTGGGTGTTGCGGCTTTATTAGGTCTTGCTATGAAGGTTGGTAATTTAACTTCAAGTCAAATTGGACCAACTTATAGCGTTACAGCCTCGTTTGAAAACGTTGGTAGTTTAAAGCCGCGCGCCCCAGTGAAAAGTGCTGGCGTTGTGGTCGGTCGGGTAGATAGCATTGTGTTCGATAGCAAAAAATATGAAGCCTTAGTGACTATTAATATAGACAAGCGCTATGCTTTTCCTAAAGATACTTTCGCTAACATTTATACAGCAGGCTTGCTCGGTGAGCAGTACGTAGGTCTTGAAGCGGGTGGCGAAGATGACGCTCTAAAAAATGGTGATAAAATCTCGCAAACACAAGATGCTATCGTATTAGAGAAAATGATTAGTCAGTTTTTATTCAGTAAGGCTTCTGAACCTAAACCTGATGGTAAAGAAGCGGATGCTGCTAACAAGCCCACAGATGCTAAGTCTACGGGTGTTAAGAAAACCGAATTAGGCGATGCGCCGTTTTAATCATTCAGAGGTAATTGCTAACTTGATATTTAGAATTTAAGCGCAATATAACTAGTTGATTGTTGAAATAAAAAAGTATTGAAATAACAAAGGATGCACATGCAGTCATTTTTAAAGTTTTTAGCTAATATAAGTTTACTAGTAGGTTTAGTTGGATTTCTCGGTGTTGCAAATGCAGAGATATCACCAGATGCACTGGTTAAGCAAACGGCCGATGAAGTGTTGACTATCGTCAAAAATGATAAGGATATTCAAGCCGGTGATCAGCAACAATTATATGCTGTAGTGGAAGCTAAAATATTACCTAATTTTGATTTCGATCGCGTCTGCCGCATGGTGCTGGGTAAAAACTGGAGAACTGCGACACCTGAACAGCAGGCTAGTTTTCAAAAAGAGTTTCGTACCTTATTGCTCCGTACCTATTCAACGGCACTTGGTAAATACAAAGATCAAACGATTGAATATAAACCATTACGCTCTGAACCGGATGCTAAGAATGTCAGTGTAAAAACACAGATATTGCAATCTGGTGGCCAACCAGTCGCGGTAGATTACAGTTTAGTAAAAGGTGATTCGGGTTGGAAAGTCTACGATATTGTGATTGAAAATGTTAGCTTGGTAACAAACTACCGTAGTCAGTTTAGTAACGAAATTCGCCAAAATGGCTTAGATAGCTTGAACAAAAAATTGGCTGATAAAAACAAGGCTGCGACGGGTAAGGCGTAATTTTCTTGATTGCCGCTAAATTTATATCTACAGCTACTAAAAATGAATAATATTACTCAGCAAGAAAATCAATGGCAAGTCTCAGGTGACGTGCTAATGGACAACGCAAATAATATAGTGAACTTAAGCAATTCTTTTGCCATG
>CAIYLB010000108.1 GCA_903926935.1 uncultured Pseudomonadota bacterium | reverse complement strand
CTGTAATGCCGTATATTCTGCGACACTTAAATTGCGAATAACCGCAGCACTAATTGCTGCACCACGGGCTTGGCCTAATAACAGTGTCGATTGCGGATTCACATTGACAAATATTTTTTCAATCGCCACTTGGTTGGGCTGATAAGTGTCAATCACTTCAAATAGCCCATCCAATATAATTTTTAAGCGCGCGGGCAATTCTTCTCGATCATCTTCGCCTTCAATTACATTTTTTTTACCACTCGCCGTTTTAATCGTACCACTAGCAATATAGGTGATTTTTTCACCTATTTTTTCAATAACACCAAAACCAGTAATACGTAGGCCGGGGTCGATGCCTAGGATTCTAATCGCCGGCGTGATGATTGCAGTAATGGCCACTTATCTTGTCATTACTCTTCGATAACCGCCGTGGTGTAGACATCCTGCACGTCATCTAAATCTTCTAATGCATCTAAGATTTTTTGCATTTTTAGCGCATCGTCGCCAGTAAACACTGTTTCAATACTAGGCTTCATGGTCACTTCAGCCAGAACTGCTTTTAAACCAGCCGCTTCCATCGCTTCTTTTATCGTCAAAAATTCATTTGGCGGTGTTATCACTTCAATGCTGCCGTCTTCATCCGTCACCACATCTTCTGCACCCGCATCAAGTGCAATTTCCATCACCTTATCTTCATCGGTGCCTGGCTCATAAATTAAGCTGCCGCAATGTTTGAACATAAAGGCCACAGAACCGTCGGTGCCTAAATTTCCGCCAAACTTAGTGAGCGCATGACGGACATCGGCCACTGCGCGCTGCTTATTGTCAGTTAAGCAGTCAATAATAATAGCGGCTCCATTAATACCATAGCCTTCGTAGCGAATTTCTTCGTAGTTCACACCTTCAAGCTCACCCGTGCCTTTTTTAATGGCACGGATAATATTGTCCGCAGGCATATTTTCTTCTTTAGCTTCAGCCACAGCCGCGCGCAAGCGTGGATTCATGGTCACATCGCCGCCGCTCATTCGTGCTGCGACCGTGATTTCTTTAATGATTTTGGTGAAAATTTTTCCGCGTTTTGCGTCTTGACGACCCTTGCGGTGCTGGATATTTGCCCATTTACTATGACCTGCCATACTATTTCCTTGATTGGTTTATTACATATTAAGCCATTTTATCATATTGGGCATGTGTAAAAACTCAAGTTTACAGTTACGGCAAGGCGCAAGTGGTTTGTTATTACCGTTAGATGTAATTAATCCTGGCCCATTGCAGAATCTATGGTCGTATGTTTACGCATACTGATAATAGAGATTATGACTAATGACATTAAAATCAGCAGCATTCCGATCAATTCGGTATTATTTGGCACTTCATTAAGTTGTATCCAAGCTGCCACAACGGCGATAACTGGTGTTAATAAGCTTGCCATGCTTGCAATGCCAGCGCTTAATCGTTGCAATGCATAAAGCCACAACAACCAGGCGATAGCATTACAAAATACCGCATTAAAAATAACCGCGCCAATAAAATAGGGTGTCCATTGAATCGCCGGTGCTGGAATCAGCACGGAAGCAATGACGATAGGAATAGCACCAAATAACATTTGCCAGGCGGTGAGTGTCAGTAAATCCAACTCTGGTGCACGCTGATGTAATTTCTTGGCCACGATGACCGACATCGCCCAACTGACGCCGGATAGCACACCGAGCAACATGCTAAAACCATCGGTACCTAGATGTAAGGGATCTAGGATAAACAGCACACCCATCGCTGAAAGAATGGCTGCAGGCCATTGCAAGCCGCTGATTTTTTCACCGAGTAATGGCCATGCCAGTAGCATTACCCAAAAGGGCATGGTGTAAGTGAGTACCGAGGTTTTTCCGGCACCACCTTCCACCAATGCCCACATAAGTAGCCCGGTAAAACCAGCAGATTGAAGTAAGCCCAATAAGATTAAAGTACCAATATATTTGATTTTAAAAGGCTTGCGTAGAAATAAAACAATCAAAAACAAACAAATAGCGCCGATACCGATGCGCAAGGCAATAAATTGAAATACGCCAGCGTATTGCAATGCACTTTTCATCACCACCCAGTTATATCCCCAGATAACAGTCAGCACCATTAATGCAGCAAACGCTCGCATGGTGTTTTTTCCGTCACTTGACCTAGGGGTTAGACTGGGTTTTAGCCTGGATTTTGGGTTAGGTTTTTGCATTCATCAAATCAGCGTTGTTGGCGGCTTAGTTCCAAATATGCGTAACCGCTTTCCAACCGCCATCCGCTTGTTTACGGTAAACAAGATGTACGTTACCACCAAAAGTTTGTTTTACACCGCTTTCATCGATCATGGCGCCAGCCCAATTACCACGTTGATATGCAATGTTGCCATCTTCTACCGCATCGGCTAGCGTCAATTGGTGCTCAATCACGCCTGCACTAATTAAGCCGGCAAAAAATGTTTGAATTGCGGCAACACCGAGCACTGGCGCACCGGCAGGTGCTGGCATTACTACTGCGTTTACATCATAAAGCTGAGCAATTTTTTCTGCATCCTTAGCGTTAAATGCTTGATCGAACGCAGCATTGATCGCTGCGATTTGCGTTTTAATAACTGTCATTTTTTAGACTCTCTTTGATTAAATATTAAAAAAATTGTATGTATTACTGCAAAGCTTAATTAGTGAAAATTAAACAAGTGCTGGAATGCCTGATCTGATCAATCCTAATATCAACTGCAATTGTGTGCGCTGCTCTTCATTTAAGGCCTGCATGCAATTTCTGACGCGACGGTAATAATCAGGCATTACCGCATCAAGCTTAGTCTGACCCGCCTCCGTTAAGTGTATTAACACACTGCGCCTATCTTCTTTGGCAAACACTCGTTCTACCAAACAATTTTGCGCTAAACCATCTAGCAAACCGGTCATGGTGGCGCGTGAAACGCCAGACTTGTCCGCCAAACTTGATGGTGTAGAAGTTTTCGTTTGTTCACGCATCAGCAGAATTAACACCCACCAGCGACCTTGCAATAAGCCATGCTTACTCAAACAAGTATCCAGCGCTACTGACAAATCGGTAGCGACACTTAATAAGTGTAGAAAACCAGCCACTGCCGTCACATCCGCATCTGGATAGCGTTCAGCAAATTGGTCTAGCACTTCAGGTGTAGGAAGATCTTTTAATTGCAACATAGTTAGCATCATTATAATTAGCTGGCTAACTATGTCAATAGATTTACTTAATTTGTTGACTAGATATTGGCGAAAATATTAATTGGTGTATATTTAATATTGTTGATCCACCAACCCAATAACGAGGTGATATGAAAACCTTACAGCAATTACTAGATAGTAAAAAATATAAAGAAGTAATTTCAATTGCCAAAGATAGACCGGTGTTTGATGCATTAGTCATTTTGGCTGAATATAAGATTGGCGCATTACTGGTCATCGATGGCGAGAAATTAGTCGGTATTTTTTCTGAGCGCGACTATGCCCGCGAGGTTATTCTTAAAGGAAGGTCTTCAAAAACCACACAGGTTAGTGAAGTGATGACAGATAAGGTGTTATCAGCTAAACCGAGTGATAATGTAGAACATGCCATGTCGCTAATGTCTGAAAAACGTATTCGCCACTTGCCGGTGGTAGACAATGAAAAAGTGCTGGGCATGCTTTCTATTGGCGATTTAGTGAAAGAAACTATGGCATATCAGCAAGAGCTGATTAAACAATTAGAGAGCTATATTAAAAGCTAAGTATTCTCTGTTACATTGCTTGCCTTGGCCATGCGGTTAACTGATACGAAAATTTATCTTATGGCATACGCAATCTTGCAGACTAATGCTTAGGTATCCGCCCACATACGGATAAGATTATGGTAATTGCCAGTGAGTCGAATGACCGCCGCATTGTCCCCCACCTCCTGACGCAACGTCACAATGGCAGCATCCATATCAAATAACAGCGTTCTTTGTGCATCATCTCGTATCATACTTTGCAGCCAAAAAAAGCTAGCCAACCTAGCGCCACGGGTAACTGGCCTGACATGATGCAAGCTGGTGCCAGGGTAAAGGACCATGTCGCCAGCAGGTAATTTCACCATTTGCTGTCCATAAGTATCTTCCACCACTAATTCACCGCCATCATAACTATCAGGATCCGCCAGAAATAAAGTGCATGAAATATCGGTACGTACATGCAAACCTGTCAAGGCATGCGTGCGTACCGCATTATCAATATGTGCGCCAAAATCCATACCATCACGGTATTGATTAAATAGTGGCGGATAGATTTTTTTAGGTAGCGCGGCAGAAAAAAATAGCGCATTGCGGCTAAGTGCTGTAAGCACAATTTTCCTTGCGGCTTCGGCCTCTAGTGACGATTCAGGTAATTGAATATTACGTTTAACCTGAGCAGATTGTGTGCCAGCAGTTACTTTACCATCGACCCACTCAGCCTTTGCCATAAGCAACCGCATCTGCTTAAGCTCATCGGCATTTAATACTTGAGGTACGCGCAATAACATTTTTTATCCTAAATAATAGCCGTTAAAATTTATATTCAGTAGTAACAATGACTGTTCTGCGATTTCCCGGTACTGAAAAACTACCGTTGTCATACAGTGCATCATAATAGGTTTTATCCAGCAGATTTTTCACGTTTAATCGTACCGCCCATTTTTTCTCTTCATAAGTCAGCATTGCATCTAAGCGTGTATAGCCTGGCAATACATTAGGCTGAAATACTCCATTCACGAATTGTGTAGCAACAGTTGCTGATGGGTTGTACCCATATCGATCGCCCTTGGCCTCTAGCCCACCGCCTATTTTCCAATGACTAGATAGTTTATAAGTTGTCCAGACATTGAAAGTGGCTTTTGCTGTATTACGCGCACGCTGACCTACGTATCTGGGGTCTGCGCTGGTAATGATACCAGTGACTGCATTCACATTCTCGGCTACGGCTAGGATTTTGGCATCCATAAAGGCTAAGCCAGAAAACACTTCCCAATCATCAGTAATGCGCCCAGCCAGCTCAAACTCCACGCCATCTGTGCGGCGTTTTTTTGTTAAGATGGCAGCGGTAGATTCTAAGTCTGTATTACGCTCCCAATCTTTAGTCGATTGATAAATTGCCGTACGTAAAGCAAGGTCACCTTCTAACAATAACCATTTAGCCCCCATTTCTATGGTTTTACTGCGTTCAGGAGGTTGCGGCGTTACCGTTAATTGGTATAGATCAGCCGTAGGACTAAATGAATCACTCCAGCTCACATAATAGTGATTTTCTGCTGACTGGTGCCATGAAAGACCTGTTCGGTAACTATTTTCGCCGTAATTGAGTTGTGGTGAAGTTGTGCTTGAATAATTGGCTTTCATTTCGTCGCGACGCACACCGACTAGCACATCCCACTTAGGCACCAAGGTTACCGTGTCTTGCGCGTAAATCGCATAGTTATCGGCAGTAAATGTGGTTGGATTGGCGCTAGACAGCCTATTTTTATCGTAATAAACACCATCGTCACTAGCACTTTGGCTACCAGTAAAAGGCATGTCAGTATTAGGGTTTAGCGCCAGCAAACTAGTACGCGATGAGTCTTCTTTCATATATTCAAAACCAGCTAATACTTGATGCTTCATGCCGGCGATATCTAGCTTAGTATTGAAATCTGATTGCAAGGTATCGGTCTTGTAGTCCATGGCTCGCGTTACGTTACCGCCTACACTGTAATTAGCTTCCGGCAATAAACTATTACTAGGCGTTTTAGCCCAATATTGACGCTCATACTCAGCATGCCTAATTTGTGTACGCCATTCGGTATCTGCTGAAAACTGATGCGTAAATGTTCCGGTGGTGACGTTGGTGTCGCTATCATCAAAATTTTTAGATCCGCCGTAAAACGTTTTATCATTAATTGCTGCCGTATTGATAGGCCTTTTATTTAAAAATGAAATACCATAATCTGGCACATCCCGCGTTTTGGTGTAAATATGGCTTAATAAGAACTCATTTTCCGTACCGATTCCGGTACCTAAACTTACCGCAATACCGGCTCTATTCAACTCTGGGCGATCACCATTGGCTGGATTCTTACGATAAGTCTCTTCCGTCCTATCCATTATATTGATGCGAATAGCAGTGGTGTCACCTAGTTTTTTATTAAAGTCACCGGTGAATTGTTGATAATCGTAACTGCCAAGGCTGCCTGAAACCGTGTTTTCATCTTTAAGTTTGGGTGTTTTAGAAACCTGATTAATCACTCCGCCGGCTTGACCGCGACCAAACAACATAGCCGCAGAACCGCGCAATACATCAACCTGCTCCAAATTAAAAGTTTCACGGTTATATTGTGCGGTGTCACGAATGCCGTCTAAATAGATATCACCAAAGGTGTAAAAACCTCGTAAGTTCATATTATCACCAGAACGCCCACCTTCAGCCGCATTAAAAGTAAGGCCAGCAACATTGCGCAAAGCTTCTTTTAACGTACCGACTTGCTGATCATGCATCAGGCTATGCGTCACCGTGGTGATTGCCTGAGGAATATCATGTGGGTCTTGCAATACTTTGCCTACGCGCGTCTTTGTCGCTTGATAGCCATCAACGACTTCATTTTCCTTAGTGCTTGTAACATTGACAGTTGCTAGCGTTTGATCGTTTGTAGGTGCTTCTGCCGTAGGTTTAGTTGTTTTTGATTGGGTCGCTTCTGATTGAGCCATTTCTGCGGCTATTAAGCTTGCAGGCGCTACGGTAAATAGCATGGCAACAGCTACCGATAACGGACTTATTTTTTTGTCATGCAATTTTTTCATCTTTAGCCTTTTATTTAACTATTTATTTAATTATAAAATTAGCTGGCTAAAGGCGATGATTCGCGGTGGCTTGCTGTTGTGTTGCTTATTTAATGGGGTTTATCGTTAGCAAAACTTGCTTAAATTATCACTACTTTGGTTTTGGCTCACTCACAAAGCCCACTTTGGTAATGCCTGTATTTTGGGCATCGGCCATGATTTCTGCCAAAATTTGGTAACGCGTTTCTTTATCGGCACGTATTTGTAACTCTGGCTGCGGCTTTTTATCTGCATTCTCTAGTAACTTTTCTTTCAGTTCACTTTTCGCCATAGGCACATCATTCCAATACATAGTGCCTGCACCATCAATCGCTAATGAAATAATCTCAGGTTTATCGGCTAAGGGTTGACTACTGGCCTGCGGCAAATCTATTTTTACAGCATGCGTCAACAATGGTGCGGTGATGATAAAAATCACCAACAACACCAACATTACATCCACTAATGGTGTAGTGTTAATTTCGGACATTGGGGCTGTATGACTGCCTATCACAGCGCCTTTTCCGCTCCCTATCATGCTGACACCTCAACCGCATGTAAGCGTTCTGTTGCTGGAATAACTGCTTTTATATTCGACATAGGATTAATTACTGCGCCTGTGATCAGTAAATTATGAAGATCATAGCCAAAACTTTCAATTTGGCTAGTTAGCATAAGGTTACTACGCACAATTGCGTTATAGGCCAGTACCGCTGGGATTGCCACTGCAAGCCCTAGCGCAGTCATAATGAGCGCTTCGCCGACTGGGCCAGCTACTTTATCAAGGGTGGCCTGACCACTTAAGCTTATACTGGCAAGTGCATGATAAATCCCCCAAACCGTACCGAATAAACCTACAAATGGTGCTACGCTACCAACCGAAGCTAATACCGTTAAGCCATTTTCCATTTGTGCGCTTTCATCCGCAATAGTACGATTCATCGCTCGCGCGACAAATTCATCCTGCCCAACTGTTCCATTTTTTTTAGCTTCATACAATTGAAAATGCTCACTGGCAGCGAGTGCTTGTTTTGCTAAGCGCGCTAAAGCAAGGTCGTCTTGTTTAATTGTGCTGAGAAAATTGCTAAGATTCGATAAATTGACCTTGCTCCAAAATTCTTGTGCATAAGCTTTAAATGCAGCACGTAAACGCCAAGCCAATAAACCTTTTGTCACGATCAAATACCAGCTTACAATTGACATCAGTAGCAATATAATCGCCACCGACATTGAGACCATGCCACCTGCGGCAATAAAATCCAAGCTATTAAATTCATATCCTTTTTGCATTTTTACGTCCTTTTAACGCTTACTTAATTTAAATAATGTTTTAATCTGGGCCTAATTTAACGCTTAATTTACCGTTCACCCTGTCAGCGAAAACTTTACCGGCACTAAAACATAAGCACTTAGTGGCTGGTTGTTGCGTTTTGCTGGAATAAAACTCCACATTTTTACAGCTTTAATTGCGGCTTGATCTAAGCGGCTATAACCACTGCTATTTTGAATCTGTACACTTTCAACTTGCCCACTTAACGATACCAACACCCGTAACAGAACGATGCCTTGTTCACTAAATCGTCTTGAAGCTGCTGGGTACTCTGGTGATGGGTTATTTAAATAAGCGGCACCGAACCTTGGCAGCTCAATTGCCAACTCTTTTACCTGGGCTATCGCCTGCTCAGCCTCATGCTTTATTTCTAACGTCTGATTTTCAGGTGTCGCTTTTTCTGAATTCACCTCCACAGAACGCACCTCGGATATCTCTGCAGATGGCTTGAGCGTTGCTTCAGGCATAAGCCTAGGTACGACATCCCTAGACACTTCCACTGGCTTTAAAGCTTTAGTCAATGGCTTAGGCTTTTGTTCAACGGCTTGCTCTAGCACTCTTTTCTGATTTATCTTATTCACTAAATTCGGCGTTTCTGTATTTGGCATGACTAAACTTGCCATCATTGGCGAGACTGATGCTTTTGCAATTGGTAATGTCTTATTAATAGCAATCAGACTATACAAAATGACAATATGAGCAAAGACAACCAAGCCTAGACACAATGCGCTCCGACTGCTAGCTTCTAACTTGTAAGAATTTTGATTAAGGGCCATCATTTATTTGGTTAATATCAACTTATTTTGATTGGTCAGGCGCAGTTGATACTCCTCACCCGCATGCTTGATGACTAGCATCCTCTTGCCACAAAACAACACTTCACTCGTCATTTTTCTAAACAATTCATCACTGCTTTCTTTTAAATCAGTAATAACCGATGCCGTCGTGAGTAGTTGCGATTTAGTGCTATTGATTTTGTTAGATTTAACCATTAAAGCAAATGATAATCATTATCATTTGCAGTGTCAACATAATTATATTTAATAGTTTTGCGTGGCTAGCCGCTAGCATCTGAGACAAGGAATCAAGCCAAACCCAATACCATCGTTATTTAATGAGCTTGAGCTAATGATAATAACTAATGGCTATTAATGGATTACGATAGGGTTGAAACTAGCGAGTGGCGCATAATTGAATCACACAAACAAACAGCCATTAAATCAATAAGTTGAATGTTTGTAGTGAAATTAATCAATAACAGGAGATCTATCATGTGGACTACACCAGCAGCAACAGAAATGCGTTTTGGCTTTGAAGTGACTATGTACGTAATGAACAAGTAGATTGCTTGAATGCAGCGCAATAAAAAAGAGAGCATTTGCTCTCTTTTTTATTGCGCCAAGAATATTAGTGTATTAAATTTTTCGACTATTTAAATTGCTATATAAATTACAAATACCTAGCAACCATCGCATTATTTAGATCTTTGGCGGCAATCGGCAATCGGACAAAATACCCACTGCCTGAGGCTTCTTGCACATTCTCGCCTTTTTTATTAAACAAATGTTCAACCAAAATTTCTGAATTTCCTGATGGATGGATAATTTGCAGACGATCACCTACGCCAAACTTGTTACGCGCTTCGATATCAGCCAACCCTGTTTTAACATCATAAGCCACCACATCGCCGACATATAAACTACGATTTGAGATTGAATAACCTTGCTTGTAATTTTGATGCTCGGCCGTGTGATGGCGCTGATAAAAACCATCGGTATAACCGCGGTTAGCTAGGTTTTCTAAATCACTAAGTAAATTCCAATCAAAGGGACGACCGGCAACCGCATCATCAATCGCCTTACGATAGTTTTGGCAAGTACGCGCTACGTAATAACGCGACTTGGTACGCCCTTCAATTTTTAGCGAATGTACACCCATTTTAACTAACCGTTCTACATGCTCAATAGCACGTAGGTCTTTGCTGTTCATAATGTAAGTGCCATGCTCGTCTTCTAATATTGGCAGCAATTCACCTGGCCGACCTTTTTCTTCAATCAGATAAACGTTGTCTGCCAAAGGGTGGCGAGGCAAACTACCGCATCCAGAAAGGCTGGATTTTTCCATCTCGGCCTGAAAATCAAACTCTTCTAGGCTAATAACGCCTGCAGCTTCGCGAATAACACCAGAGGCATCTTCCTTGGCATCATGCACTTTGTAATCCCAGCGACAGCTGTTGGTGCAAGTGCCTTGGTTAGGGTCACGCTGATTAAAATAGCCAGAAAGCAAACAGCGGCCAGAATAAGCGATACACAGCGCACCGTGAACAAACACTTCCAATTCAATTTCCGGGCAAAGCTGGCGGATTTCTTCAATTTCATCTAAAGACAATTCACGCGATAAAATCACCCGCTTTAAACCTAGCGCCTGCCAAAACTTTACCGTAGCAAAATTTACCGTATTGGCTTGCACAGAAAGATGCACTGGCATATCTGGCCATTTTTCGCGCACCATCATAATAAGGCCAGGGTCAGACATAATGAGCGCATCAGGTTGCATGGCGATTACAGGCGCCATATCCGCCATATAGGTTTTAACCTTGGCGTTATGCGGTGAAATATTACTCGCCACAAAAAACTTTTTACCACGTGCGTGCGCTTCTTTAATGCCAATGTCGAGGTTCGCCATTGTAAAATCGTTATTTCGTGCGCGCAGGCTATAACGCGGTTGACCGGCATAAATCGCATCTGCACCATAATCAAACGCGGTACGCATGCGGTCTAGATCGCCCGCTGGGGCTAGTAATTCTGGGCTATTCATCAGTCATGTACTCAAAACATCCAAGCCAAATGCTTAGAAAAATGGTACGAACAATACCAAACAGCCCACTAGCCAGCTTTGATATGTATCAGTTAATCACCAATAATTTTAACTAACACGCGTTTTTTACGCCTACCATCAAACTCACCGTAGAAAATCTGTTCCCACGGCCCAAAGTCTAACCGACCTTCGGTAATAGCCACCACCACTTCACGCCCCATCAACTGACGTTTCATATGTGCATCGGCATTATCCTCACCGGTATCATTGTGACGATAGCTACTAACTGGCTCGTGTGGCGCAAGCTTTTCTAGCCACTGCGTGTAATCATGATGCAAACCACGCTCATCATCGTTAATAAATACGCTAGCGGTAATATGCATCGCATTAATTAATATCAAGCCCTCTTTAATTCCACTTTCACGCAAGCATTCGTTGACCTGCTCGGTAATGCGAATAAATGCCACGCGAGTCGGTGGATTAAACCAAAGTTCTTTACGGTAGCTTTTCATATTTTCTGCCCTAGTTTCCAAATGTAAATCTAAAAAATTGTTTGAATATTAAGTCTTGCAAGTAATTTTAGCACCGCACCAAATAAAAAGGCCCCCGATAAAATCGGAGGCCTTTCATCACAGCAAAAATGTTAGCTTTTTACATCCACTTGTTGCACAAAGGCTTTTCCTTCATTATCTGTAGCATTCACTTCTAATTTACCTGGTGCATCTGGCACAAAATTAAACTTGAAATATGGATCCTCAGACGTTCCTACGCCCACATCTATCGTCAATACAGGTTTGCCATTAAAGGTAAATCTAGCATTATTAATATAAAATGCAGGCACATAACCTTGCGAAACTAAATCGCGTTGCAAGCCTGTACGCATCGGGTGTCTGATATTAAAAATAGTAGATGTCTCGCTACCCACTTTAACTGGATCTTCCACTTTTAATTTGATTCTACCGGCAGCCGCTCGAATCACCGCGTCATCGCCATCAACCGTACCGCCGCAACCACCTGCTGCACGAATCTCACGTGTCGCCATATATAACTTACCATCAGCGGTTTCGCCAATAATATGTACAAATGAATCCGTTTCAAAACGTACACGGGTAGACATTTGAAAGTTACCAAGCATGTCTGTTAAATGATAAGTCGCGGTTAGCGGAATCGGATTTGCATCCACAATTGCATACAACTTTTTAATCACCACGCCTTTTGCTGCGGCATTATCAATACTGTAAGTCACCGGCACTTGCGCGCCACTTTCCGCACGACGTGGCGCTTCAATTTTCATAAAATCGGCTTCTTGAATATCTCGCTGTGCAAAAAAAGCCTCTTTCACTACTGGCCAAATTTTTGCATCCGGCTCAGCAAAAGCCATCGTATTCATGGTCGAGAACAACCCTGTACTAACTAGTGCGCTAGCAATAAATCGGTTTAATTTCATACATTCTCCAAAACTTCTAATGGTCTGCAACAATGACTATATTCTTTAAATAGTAAGCCGCATAGTTAATTTGCCTAGGAATATTGAGATGAAGCTATTTCACAATTTTTAAAGTATTTGTCGTTCGACAAAGATCACATATTAAAATTCAGTTCGATTCCATTACCGGCCGGATCTTTAAAGTTGATCTGCTTGACCTTAATCAGTGGAATATCACGTGTCGTGTAAGTCACATTATTGGCCTTTAAATGCGCTTCCATCGCCGGCATATCAGTGCAAGTAAATGACACATGATCAAAGGTAGTCGTGACATTGGTCAACGGCACACCTTCACCCCTATATTCGGCAAGATGTAATACATCGTTATCGCCTATATATAACCAAAAACCATAACTAGCAAAACCAGCACGCGGGCCTTCTTGCAGGCCGACAATATTGCAGTAAAAATCTTTCAACACATGCATCACATCACGCGGAGCACGTAGGTTGTAATGGTTAATTTCGGTGACTGGCATAATTTTATTACAACCTTAAGTAAAGTGTATGTTAGTAGCGCCGATTAAATTAATCGTGCGCTTAATTTAGCCACAATCAGAAAAATATTATTCACCGTCAAACTCACATAAACTGAAAGTTTTCAGTCCAATATCAGCTAACCGCTTTGAACCACCCAAATCTGGCAAATCAATCACAAAAGCACAACCCATTACTAGGCCACCTAGCTTTTGAATCAGCATTGCTGCGGCTTCTGCCGTACCTCCAGTCGCAAGCAAATCGTCTACGAGCAATATCTGTTCACCTGAGCTAATCGCATCGACATGAATTTCCACGCGATCCGCGCCATACTCTAACAAATAATCATGGCCTATGGTTTCGGCAGGCAATTTCCCGGATTTCCGAATAGGCACAAAACCGATACCCAGCTTGTATGCCAATGCCGCCCCTATGATAAAACCGCGCGCCTCGATACCCGCAATTTTATCTACTTTTTGATTAGCGTAATGATGTGCGAGCGCATCAATCACCATATGAAAGCCGGCCGGGTCTTTTAGTAAAGTGGTAATGTCGCGAAACTGAATGCCGTGCTTGGGGTAATGCGGAATAGTGCGGATTAGGGATTTTATAGGCATAACTGAAGATGTAAAAATTAAACCTTTATTCCATGCAGAAAAATAAAATCACGCTACACTAACCTAGCCCGCCCTCACAGACCTTACGTTCAGATCAGCAAGAGGGCGCAACAAAGTTAGCGCAAGCGAGTTATGTTATGCAGCTGGATTCTGCGAGCGAACGCGAATATGCAACTCACGCAATTGTTTTTCATCCACTTCATTCGGTGCATTCGTCAATAAACACTGGGCACGCTGCGTTTTAGGGAAGGCAATTACGTCACGAATAGATTCCGCACCTGCCATCAAGGTTACTAAACGATCTAAACCGAATGCCAGGCCGCCGTGTGGAGGTGCGCCGTATTGCAAAGCATCTAGCAAGAAGCCGAATTTCTCTTGGGCTTCTTCTTTGCTAATTTTAAGCGCATCAAACACTTTTGATTGAACGTCTTGTTTGTGGATACGCACAGAACCGCCGCCCACTTCCCAACCATTCAATACCATATCGTAGGCTTTTGAAAGCGCAGCACCTGGATTAGTCACCAATAAGTCTTCATGACCGTCTTTTGGAGCCGTGAATGGGTGATGCAAAGCGGCCCATCTATCATTTTCTTCATCGTGCTCAAACATTGGGAAATCCACTACCCACAACGGAGCCCATGCACGACCATCTACATGGCCTTTATCATGACCCACTTTAAGGCGCAACGCGCCTAGCGCTTCGTTTACCACTTTAGTTTTATCGGCACCAAAGAAAATAATGTCGCCATTTTGTGCGCCTGTGCGATCAATAATGGCTTGCAATGCAGTCACGTGAATGTTTTTAACGATTGGGCTTTGTAAGCCTTCTTCATTCAATTTAGTCACATCGTTGATTTTGATATAAGCCAGACCTCTTGCACCGTAGATTTTTACAAATTCTGTATAAGCGTCAATTTCGCTACGGGCAATCGCCGCGCCACCTGGCACGCGTAAAGCTGCAACACGGCCACCAGCCATATTAGCCGCACCCGCGAATACTTTAAAATCTACGTCTTTCATTACATCTGAAAGCTCGGTAATTTCTAATGTCACACGCATATCCGGTTTATCTGAACCGTAACGCGTCATCGCTTCATGGAATGACATACGTGGAAATGCTGCTGGCAAATCTACGTTTTGCACTGATTTGAGCATTTGACGTATCATTTCTTCGACAAGATCCATGATCTGATTTTCAGTCATGAATGATGTTTCAATGTCGACCTGGGTGAATTCTGGCTGACGATCTGCACGTAAATCTTCATCACGGAAGCATTTAGTGATTTGGAAATAGCGATCAAAACCAGATACCATTAACAATTGTTTGAATAACTGTGGTGATTGCGGCAGAGCAAAAAACTGCCCGGCATGCACACGGCTAGGCACTAGATAATCACGCGCGCCTTCAGGCGTTGAACGCGTCAGCATTGGCGTTTCAATTTCAATAAATCCACTGGTATCTAAATAATCACGCAGAGTTTTAGCCACACGGTAACGCAACATCATGTTTTTTTGCATCGCAGGGCGACGTAAATCAATGTAACGATGTTGTAGACGTACCGTCTCAGTTAAGTTTTCATCATCCAATTGAAACGGAGGTGTTAGTGAGGCGTTGAGAATTTCAATCTCAGTCGCAACCATTTCAACTTCGCCGGTCGCTAAGTTAGTATTCACTGCGCCATCTGGGCGTGCGTTTACGACACACGTAACTTTAAGCACATATTCACTGCGAACTGATTCAGCAACAGCAAAAGCAGCTTGCGCATCGGGATTAATCACAATTTGCGCCATACCTTCACGGTCACGCAAGTCGATAAAAATAACGCCACCGTGGTCACGGCGACGATGCGCCCAACCACATAAAGTAACCGTTTGGCCGATGTGTTCGCGGTTTAAATGACCGCAGTAATGTGTACGCATAGTTTGTTCTTACATTAAAAAATTAAAAAATAATGGCTAAAAATTACTTAGGCGCCACAACACCCATACTAATAATATATTTCAGCGCTTCATCCACGCTCATATTAAGCTCGACCACCTCAGTGCGCGGCAACATTAAAAAATACCCGCCAGTTGGATTGGGGGTTGTCGGCACATAAACACTGATAAAATCACCTTGCAAGTGGTTCGCCACGTCGCCGCCAGGCTTCCCGGTAACAAAAGCGATAGTCCAAGCACCTTGGCGTGGAAACTGCACCAATACTGCACGGCGAAATGCATTGCCAGAATCTGAAAATAACGTATCTGACACCTGCTTAACGCTGGCATAAATAGACTTTACTACTGGCACGCGCGTCAGCAAATACTCCCACAACAAAATTAATTTTTTACCAAAAAAATTAGTCGCAATTAAACCTGTGACAAAAATAATAAGCAGGGTAAGCACCGCGCCTAGACCGCGAACATCTCGGCCAAATATAGCTTTAGGTCGCCATTCTTCTGGCAACAAAAATAAGCTTTGATCCATCATGCCGATAATGCTAGAAAGTACCCATGCAGTAATGAACAAAGGCACTAACACTAGCAATCCTGTAATAAAGTATTTTTTCATAGACTTAAAATGGCTTAGGTTAAATTATCACAGCTTGGAAATATCGCGGTTTAAAAAATTAGCTTAAATAACAAATGGGGCTCAGAAAAATATTAATGGCAAGCGCAGCCCGTCGCACAAGGTGCTGGCGACGATACTGCCTCAGACTTTTTTCCGCTGTCACCCTCGGACTTATTAGCAGCTGAAGCGCTTGATGAATCTTTAGTCTGCGCTTTACCACCGCTATTTTTAAAGTCCGTGGCATACCAACCACTGCCAGTAAGCTGAAAGCTAGGCGCAGATAATTGCTTGCTAAAAGTTTCAGCGCCGCATTCCGGACAAATATCGACACTAGCCGCGCTGATTTTGCGCATAACTTCGGCTTTATGGCCGCAACTACTACATTGAAAATCGTATATTGGCATAGGTTAAATGATAGCTAAAATCTAAAAACGAAATTATACCTCACACACCAAGCCAATGCGACCAAACACACGCGCTCGTTTTATTTGAAAACAAGATGTTAGGCGTTTGAAATCCCATAAAAACCAAAAAACCGCACGAATGCGGCTTTTCATAGTGTCGATATTTAGATTAAAAATTTAACTTTCAGCGACGCGCTGAGCAATATGCGCAAGCGCTTCATCTACTTGATCAATTAAAATCAGACATAAATCACCGGCCTGCAATTTAGCCAGCGCGGTATCAATCGCTAAAAATTCTCCAGTAATCTCGTCCACTTTTTTAGCTCGCTGGGCTTTAATTAAGCCCTGTTGTAGCAGTTTCAACACTTCTCCATCTTCACGGCCACGCTGACATTGATCTTGGTACAAAATAATCTCATCGAAAGCATCGCCTAAAATTTCAGTCTGACGGCTAATATCAACATCGCGCCTATCGCCCGCACCACTAATCACTACCAAACGTTTTTTTGCAGGAATACTATCCACAGCAGCCACCAAGGCCAAAATCGCATCAGGGTTATGACCATAATCAGCAATCACACTAGCGCCGCGATAATCAAAAAAGTTAAAGCGGCCAGGTGCTGTTTGCGCATCACTAACAAAGCTAGCCACGCCTTTACGGATCAAATGCCAATCGACGTTAATGGCCCAGGCCGCAGCGACTGCCGCCATTACATTTTCCACCTGAAAGCCTATGCTACCGTTTCTTGTAATCGGAATCTCAGCTAAATCAATATGATGCTCATCTTGATGTTGCGCCGCCACAATATGGCCATTTTCCACATAAACCACACGACGACCTTGCGCTCTATGCGTAGCCATAATCGAATGGTTGCGATCTAAAGCAAAAAACGTGACTGAGCCAGGGCATGCGCTAGCCATAAGCGCAGACATTGGATCAGCCGCATTTAAGACAGCTACACCATCAGGTGAAACATTTTGCACAACCACACGCTTCACCACAGCCAAATCTTCTACGGTTGTGATGTAACTCAAACCTAAATGATCGCCCATGCCGATATTAGTCACCACCGCGACATCGCAGCGGTCAAACGCCAAACCTTCACGCAACACACCGCCTCGTGCGGTCTCAAAAACTGCAGCATCAACGTCAGGATGCATCAACACATTACGTGCGCTTTTTGGTCCACTGCAATCGCCGGTATCAATACGCTTACCTTGAATATAAACGCCATCAGAGTTAGTCATACCGACTCTCAAACCTTGGCAAGTCATAATGTGAGCAATTAGCCGTACTGTTGTGGTTTTCCCGTTAGTGCCGGCAACCGTCACCACTGGAATACGACCATTGTCACCAGCTGCAAACATGCTGGAAATTATCGCTTCACCTACCGGACGGCCTTTGCCGAACGATGGCTGCAAATGCATACGCAAACCTGGGGCCGCATTCACTTCAACGACCCCGCCACCTTGTTTTTCTAGCGAGCGTTGCACGCTGTCGCACACCACATCGACACCACAAATATCTAAACCTATCATGATTGCAGCGGCTACTGCGCTGGCTGCCAAATCAGGATGCACATCGTCAGTCACGTCGGTAGCGGTACCACCTGTACTTAAATTGGCATTGCTTCGTAGCACAACGCGTGCACCTTTGTTCGGCACACTATCAACAGTAAAGTTTTGCGCTGCCAAGCTGGCTAGCGCAATATCATCAATCCGAATCTTGGTTAATGAAGTGGCATGTCCTGCGCCACGGCGCGGGTCTGAATTCACTTGTTCGACTAATTGGAGAACGCTTTGTACACCATCGCCTATGACTAAGGGCGGCTCTCGCCTAGCTGCTGCAACCAACTTATTACCGACGACTAAAAAGCGGAAATCACTGCCCGGAATAAATCGCTCAATCAATACTTCTTCGCTAATTTCAGAAGCAGCGGCATAGGCTATATTTAATTGCTCGCGGCTATTGATATTAACCGTAACGCCTTTGCCTTGATTACCATCTTTAGGCTTCACCACCACAGGGCCAGCAATTTCAGCCATCGCCAGCCAAGCATCCTCAACATCAGTAACTCCTCGGCCAGAAGGCACAGGCACACCAGCGGCATCGAGTAGTCGTTTGGTTAATTCTTTATCTTGCGCAATCGCTTCACCAATGGCGCTAGTATTATCGGTTTCAGCAGCTTGTATGCGGCGTTGCTTACTGCCCCAACCAAACTGTACCAAGCTACCTTCAGTTAAGCGTCTGAATGGAATGCCACGAATGATCGCAGCATCCACAATAGCGCCAGTACTCGGTCCTAAACGCACATCTTCATCTAAATCTTTGAGCTGGGCTAATGCCGTAGTGAGCTCAAAAGGCGCATTGGCAACCGCAGATTGGCAAAGGTGAATCGCCAAGTTAAGCGCCTGCCGCCCAACTGCTTCTTCAGTATATTCAATGACCACTTGATACACTCCCGGCTCTAACGTTGCCGCAGTTCGGCTAAAAGTCACAGGACAGCCCGATTGTGCTTGCAGCGCTAGCGCCGCCAACTGCAACACATGCGCTAAAGAAACCGCCTCTTCGTGGCCCGCTAATTGTAATGGGCCAATTTCTGGAAATCGCGCACGCAAGCGTGATTCAAAACCGCTAATATTGGCAATATTGCATTCCAACTCGCTACAGTTTACAACAGCTTCAATGGCGGTATGCCGGCTCCATAGATTAGGGCCGCGCAGCGCACGAATACGTGAGACTTCCATCAAACAGTTTTCCTTGTTTTTATACACAACATATTTATGATCAGACTATTCATCTGCTTCAAGTCAGTTTGCTTCAGTAGGTTTAACTTCAAAAGTTTCGATGCCCGCACTGATAATCTCAGCAGAAATACCTAGCGCCCATGCAGCGCCTATTGCGGCCAATAAGGACATGACTTGAGTGTCTTTTGGCGTATCTTTTGCAGCATTTTCTTGAGCCACTTGCAAAAATGGTAGCGCTGCTAATTTGGTCAGTAATATTTGCTGGCTTGCAGTGGCTAATGCGATACAACCATCATTAAGCAACACCGCTCTACCGCCGGCCTTTAAATGCGCTTCAATCGTTGGCGATGTTGCATTTTGTGCGAATAAAATCACTTCGCCGTCACACAATTCAGCCATGTTAACAACTAATAAATCTTCTGCATTCAGCACCGCTACACCACTGCCCAGTACCACATCGACTTGTGTGCGCACCACATTACAAACTTGCTCTGGCGTTTCTAGATAATGCTCACCGTAGTGTCTCTCAGGCTCGATATTAATCACTACGCCTACTTGGCAACGGTCATAGCCCAAACCTTCAGCCAAAATAGTGCTGAGACTATTTTCAATCACGGCAGTTTCTACCATCCGATTAATCAATAGCTTTTGCGCGGCAGCCCAAGTGGCACAATCACGCTTATCTACTTGGCGCTTATCCAAATAAAGACCATCACGGCAAGCCAAACCAACATGCTTACCGTTCAAATGCACCAAGCTTGCGATAATTTGCGCGGTCAAACTGGCGCCATGTGAGCCAGTAATCCCAACCACAGGAATACGACCCACCGCGCCTTCAACAAAAAGACTGTCGACAATTGCTTTACCGACCGGGCGCGCTTCACCTTCAGCGGGTTTAAGATGCATCAATAAACCTGGCCCAGCATTCACCTCGACAATTGCACCACGTTGTTGATCTAAAGGCTGCGAAATATCTTCTGCCACCATATCAATGCCAGCAATATCCAAGCCGACAATACGCGCCGCCAGCGCGGCCATCGCAGCGACTTCAGGATGCACAAGGTCAGTGACATCCAGCGCCACATTACCATTGCGTTGAATAATCACTTGTTTACCCTGCGGTAAAATTGAATCTGGCGTAAAACCTTGCCGGTTGATTTCAAAAACCACAGAAGCATTTTGGTCAACTAAGATTAAATCCAGCGGAAACTCTTCCGCCTCGCCACGCCTAGTATCTGTATTAATTTGCACATCAATCAACTGTCTGACTGAGGCAACACCATCACCGACAACAGAAACAGACTCGCCCTTAGCCGCTGCTGCCAATTTGCCACCGACAATTAATAAGCGATGCTCATTGCCGCGAACAAAGCGCTCAACGATTACTTCACTACCCTCAGCATCGGCTAAGGTAAATGCCGCCTCTACTTCTTCACGAGTCATCAACTCAGTAGATACGCCGCGCCCATGATTACCATCGCTAGGCTTAACCACGACTGGCAAACCAATATCTTCAGCCGCATCCCAAGCGTCAGCCGCATCGTCAACGATACGACCCTCAGGAACAGGCACACCACATGATTGTAATAATTTTTTGGTAAGATCTTTATCGCTAGAAATGCCTTCAGCGATAGCACTCGTTTGATCAGTTTCAGCCGTCCAAATGCGATGCTGGTTAGCGCCATAGCCAAGTTGCACTAAATTACCATCAGTCAGACGTATCGACGGAATATTGCGCTCAGTTGCCGCGTCTACAATACAAGCCGTGCTGGGACCTAGGCAAAGCGAATCGACCATTTCTCGTAACTGGCTGAGCGTGGCAGGTAAATCAAATGGCTTATCTTCAATAGCTGCGACAACTAAATCCCGTGCCGCATGCATAGCCACACGGCTTACTTGTTCGTTACGTGACCGTACTACCACCTTATAAACGCCACGCACACAGGTGCTACGCGCCTTGCCAAAACCACCTTGCATTCCGGCTAAGGTTTGCAATTCTAGCGTAACATGTTCCAAAATATGGCCAGGCCAAGTACCTTCGCGGACACGCTGCAAAAATCCGCCGCGCTCACCGATGCCACAGCGATGCTCAACTAAAGAAGGCAGCCAAGCGGTAAGTCGCTCATAAAAGCCAGGCAGCGTATTAGACGGTGAATCTTCTAGCACGCCTATGTCTAGCCATGCCTCTAATACTGGACGATAAGTCCATAAATTGGGTCCGCGCAGAGGTAGTATTTTGATGAACTTCATCAACTTATCCAGATGAATTAAAACGAAAAAAAGGCCCACACTATGCCCTAACATGCTGTCAGAAACCTGACAACAAGCTGACAATAAACTATTTATACCTATTTATGAGCTGACTCGATTGTAGTACACTCAGGCGCTGTGAACAACAAAATACTCCCTACAATTATTACTAACAAAACCTTACCAGCCGCATGGCAGGCGGCGGCACAGGCACAACTAGAAAGTAGCGAAGAGATTTGCGCATGGCTTGAGATCAATCTTGATGCTGCGCTACATTTTAAAAAAAGCTTATTATTCATTACCAACCAGCGCTTAGTCAGTATAACTTCAGTGGATGCTAATGCGTCAGAAAAGCATGCGACTTATCCGTTCAAAGCTAACTTAACCCTAAAACACCACGACAATGCAGGCGTGGCCAATGTTGAATTATTTGGCGGTGAAAACGGTGAAATACGCTTAGGCCATTGGTTTTACACACTGGCTAACGACTTTTCTGCATCGCGCTTTATTAAACAATTTGAGCTGCAACTTGCCAGTTTTCTAAATGGCCAGCCTATCGTGGCGGAAGCGTCTGAAACTTGTCCTAATTGCCAAACTCCACTAGAAGCCGATCAAGACGAGTGCCCGCAATGCAGTAGCACTATCGATGCACCGCCATCCACTTGGACGCTATTCCGCTTATGGCGTTTTGCCAAACCATACCAATGGCAATTGCTCACAGGTTTTTTACTGATGTTGGCTTCTACTGCGGCTACACTCGTTCCGCCTTACTTAACCATTCCGTTGATGGACAAGGTATTAATTCCCTACCAAAACGGTGCGCCGATTGATGTTAGCATGGTGGCATTATTATTAAGCGGCTTGCTTGGCTCGGCGCTATTGGCTTGGAGTTTAGGCTGGGCGCGCACTTATATTCTAGCGCTGGTCAGCGAACGTATAGGTGCGGATTTACGCACGATTACTTATGAGCATTTACTCAAGCTTTCACTGGAATATTTTGGCGGCAAACGCACAGGCGATTTAATGTCGCGCATAGGCTCAGAATCCGACCGTATCTGTGTGTTTTTATCACTGCATCTACTCGACTTTGCCACAGATGTGCTGATGATTATTATGACTTCAGCGATTCTGATCTCTATTAACCCTAAGCTAGCCTTGGTCACCTTGCTACCGCTACCTTTCATCGCTTGGATGATTCATATTGTGCGCGACAGATTGCGTACCGGCTTTGAAAAAATAGACCGCGTCTGGTCAGAAGTCAGCAACGTGCTGGCCGATACTATTCCCGGCATTCGTGTGGTAAAAGCATTTGCACAGGAATCGCGTGAAGCCAAGCGCTTCCGCGAAGCCAATCAGCATAATTTAATCGTCAATGACCGCATCAATAAAATATGGTCACTATTTTCACCCAGCGTGACCTTACTGACGGAAATCGGCCTGCTTTTAGTGTGGGCGTTTGGTATATGGCAAGTATCACACAATGAAATTAGCGTAGGTGTACTGACAGCCTTTTTGGCGTATATCAGCCGCTTTTATACGCGGCTAGATTCTATGAGCCGCATTGTTTCTGTCACGCAAAAAGCCGCTTCTGGCGCTAAACGCATTTTTGACATTCTTGACCATGTTTCCAGCGTTCCAGAACCAAGCAACCCAGTACATCTTGATAAAGTAGTTGGACAGATTGAGATTAAATCAGCCGGTTTTCGCTACGGCAACCGCGCAGTGATTAAGGACTTAAGTCTAATCATACAGCCGGGCGAAATGATAGGACTGGTCGGCCACAGCGGCTCAGGCAAAAGTACCTTAGTAAACTTAATGTGCCGCTTCTACGACGTAACCACCGGCTCTATCAACTTAGATGGCGTGAATATTCGCTCGCTGCCTATTGCAGAATACAGGCGTAATATTGGCCTAGTGCTACAAGAACCATTTCTATTTTTTGGTAGCATTGCCGAAAATATAGCCTATGGTAAACCAGAAGCGACCCGTGCAGAAATCGTGTCAGCCGCCCGCGCTGCCCATGCACATGAGTTTATTTTACGGCTACCGCATGGCTATGATTCGCTGGTAGGCGAACGTGGCCAGGGCTTATCTGGCGGCGAACGCCAGCGGATTTCAATTGCCCGCGCTTTACTTATTGATCCACGTATTTTGATACTCGACGAAGCGACCGCTTCAGTAGATACCGAAACTGAAAAAGAGATACAAAAAGCTTTAGACAACCTAGTGCATGGTCGTACCACGATTGCCATTGCCCATCGCCTATCTACGCTACACAAGGCTAATCGATTGGTGGTATTAGACCGCGGTGAAATTGTTGAAGTCGGTAGCCACGACGAACTCATGGCACGCGAAGGCGCTTATTATCGCCTCTACCAAGCACAAGCGCGTAATGTAGATACCGACTTGGATGATGTGGCCAATAATGACACACTCACGAAAAATCAAATGACTCACCAAGAAGCTAGCGCCTAGTCATGGAACAATTCACCTTATTTACTAACTTTAGCCTCATAAGAAGCGCCGCTGGTCGCCTAGTGCTTACCGCCAGCGACGGTACAATTCATGATGGCGTTTTCCCCATGCGTGCGTTTCCTATTTCGGCGCCAGCAGAAGGTTTATCCTTAATCGGTTCAAATGGCCACGAACTAGCATGGATAGCCAGCTTAAAAGCATTGCCAAATGCAACACGCAGCCTAATTGAAGAAGAACTTGCTCGCCGTGAATTTATGCCGGAAATTCGTAGCATTAGCCACGCATCCAGTTTTGCCACGCCAAGCACTTGGCAAGTTGAAACAGATAGAGGTGACACTGAACTAGTGCTCAAAGCCGAAGAGCACATCCGTAGACTGACACACACCAGCCTGCTCATTACCGATGGCCATGGCGTTAACTTTATCATTCGCGACATAGACCAGTTAGATCAGCACAGCCGAAAATTGCTAGACCGATTTTTGTAGCAATAATGTGCCAGCCTAGCGCCTGCTAGCGCACAAGCGAATACAACATCTGTAATTTTAGTGCGAATACAACCATCCACTCCAATCAACCAAAATCACTAGCTAACTGCAATCTACGCTAGAACTTTCTGCCATGAACAGCCGGCTAAATCTATCCCATCCTTAAAAAATAAGCTCAATGTGTGACAACGCACATAAGGCTGAAAGTTTAATTGACATAATGTCAGATTATGCGTGTATAACTCTAGTTAGCACATTCATGGCTACTGCTCAGCAAGCTAGGATTTCTACCAATCAATACACAAGGCTGACACTAATGAAAATAGAACGCAACTTGACTGTAAAGTCTTTGTTTTGAAATTCACACCTAAACTAGCTACTTTCATCAGTATAGTCGGGCTAATAGTCACGATAGCAGCCGCATTTGGATTTTGGTCTTTTGATAATATCCAGCAAAATGTTGCTGCAAGAAAACATAACTTTGAAATCATAAGCAAAGCCGATGGATTACTGTCTGACTTGACAGATGCTGAGACCGGCCAGCGCGGCTATTTACTGACTGGAGACATGGTATATCTACAACCCTATTTGGCGGTACGTGATAGCGTTGTAGGAGATTTCAACACCTTGCACAAACTCACTAAAATCAGCAAAGCCAGCCAACACCTCGCGACTACAGCCCCTTTAATCACTGCGAAAATGGCTGAATTAGCCTATCTAATCGAGTTGCGCCAAGCAAATAAAATTGACTTAATTAAAGCGGAATTAGTTAAGGGCCGCGGCAAGCGTTTGATGGATGCCATTCGTGACGAAATTCATGAGTTCAAGAAAATTGAGCAAACTGATCTGAATGAAAATGATACTGCCGTGCAAACCAGTATGCAGAGAATGTTTAGCATTATTATTGCTACCAGCTTGATATGGTCACTATTTGCACTTGCATTTATTTATTTCAGGATTCGTCAGTCACAACAACAAATAAAAAATTTAGTACACCTAGAAACACAGCATTTATTACGGGTTCAAGAAGCGAGTAATTCAAGACTGCATCAGCTTAACCTGACCTTGCAGGCCAGTGAAGAAAAGTTAAAAGTAACTCTTAATTCTATTGGTGATGCAGTCATAACCACGGACGCCGAAGCGCGAGTCACACTGTTAAATCCACTCGCTGAAGAGCTCACTGGCTGGGAGCAATCACTAGCCATTGGTCGCCCCATTGCAGACGTGTTTTCCATCATCAACAAAGAAACGCGGCTACCTTCGCTAATACCGGTCATGGAAACGCTGTTGCACGGTACGATACAAGGACTGGCGAACCATACTGTACTCATCGGGCTTGATGGTCAAGAATGTGATATCGCTGACAGTTGCGCCCCCATACTTGATAGCAATGAGAAAATTATTGGCGCAGTATTGGTGTTTCGTAACGTTACTGAGGAATACGCAGTACAACAGGCCTTGCGTAATAATGCCGCGCGCATTCAAACCATACTGAATACCGTCGCCGATGGCATTATCACCTTGCATGCAAGTAACGGCATGATCGAAACCACCAATCCAACCGCCCAGCGTATGTTTGGATTTAGCGCAGAAGAACTTAACGGATTAAACTTTAGTGTACTGATTCCAGAATTGGATCAAGAACAGCGTAATGGCTCACTCAAACACTATAGCCCAAGTGATGCGGACCGTGCTATTGGTCTTGGGCGCGAGGTGATAGGCTGGCGTAAAGGCAATCAACCATTTCCTTTAGAAATTGCAGTCAGTGAAATGTGGCTGGGTAGCGAACGCTACTTTACCTGTATTTTGCGTGATATTAGTGCACGGAGACACGCTGAAGAACTGCTGGTCAAGGCCGGTGCATTACAAAATGCCATTTTCAATAGCGAAAATTTCTCAAGCATTGCTACCGATGCAAAGGGCGTTATTCAAATCTTTAATGTCGGTGCAGAGCGTATGCTAGGTTACAGCGCTGACGAAGTAATGAACAAGGTCACGCCTGCTGAAATTTCTGATCCGGAAGAACTAATTGCCCGAGCGCAGGCATTAAGTTTAGAGCTCAATACGATGATTACACCTGGCTTTGATGCCCTGGTATTTAAAGCCTCGCGCGGCATTGAAGACATTTATGAGCTGACCTACATTCGTAAAGACGGTAGTCGCTTCCCGGCCGTAGTTTCGATCACTGCTTTGCGTGATGCGCAAAACACCATTATCGGCTATCTGCTGATTGGTACCGACAACACCGTGGGTAAGCAGATAGAAGAAGAACGCAGACGACTTGATCAGGCATTACAAGATAAAAATGCCGAGCTTGAGCATGCCACTTTCGTTGCAGAAAAAGCTAATCTAGCAAAATCGGATTTTCTATCCAATATGAGCCATGAGTTACGCACTCCACTGGGCGCGATATTGGGGTTTGCCCAGCTCATAGAATCTGGTACACCACCGCCGACAGTCACACAGAAAAAAAGTATAGATCAAATTTTAAAAGCCGGTTGGTATCTGCTGGAGTTGATTAACGAAGTACTAGATTTAGCGTTGATTGAGTCCGGCAAACTAGCACTGTCTTTAGAACCAGTATTACTGGCGGACATCATGAGCGAATGCGAAGCGATGATAGAACCGCAAGCAGAAAAACGTGGGATCAAGGTGGTTTTCAACAAACCTAAACACGCGTACTACGTCAATGGCGACCGTACACGTGTAAAGCAAATTATTATCAACTTACTTTCAAACGCGATTAAATACAATTCGTTAAATGGTACGGTGGATGTTCATTGGGAAATTTCAACCCCTAATTCAGTACGAATCAGCATCCATGATACTGGCGCAGGCATGTCACCAGAGCAAATAAGCCAACTGTTCCAACCGTTTAATCGACTAGGACAAAATGCGAAACAAGAGGGTACCGGCATAGGCTTAGTGGTGTGCAAGCGCTTAATCAACTTAATGAATGGTCGTATTGGTGTGGAAAGTACTGTGGGTGTGGGTAGCATGTTCTGGGTTGAACTTGAACAAGCCATCGAACCACAGCAGGATATATCATCGTTATTAATATCCACCAGTGAAACTAAATTGCAAAATCACGGGCTGTTGTACACACTCCTTTATATTGAAGATAATCCTGCAAACTTAACGCTAGTTAAAGATATTATTGCCCGCCGATCTGATATTCGCCTATTAAGTGCCACCAATGCAGAACGAGGGATAAAGCTGGCGCGTGCCAGTATGCCGGATGTTATTTTGATGGATATAAATCTACCGGGGCTTAGTGGTTTTGAAGCCCTTAACATGCTGAAAAAGGACCCTGAAACAAGTCATATTCCAGTGATAGCTTTGAGCGCCAATGCAATGGCTCGCGATATTGAAAAAGGCTTAAAAGCGGGATTCTTTCAATATCTCACTAAGCCAATTAAGGTCAATGCATTTATCGAAACCATAGATTTAGCACTTAATTTCACACAAAAAAAACCTGCGCCACTAGCCAAAGAGGACAACGTTCCATGATTACCGAATCAGAAATTCTAAGTGCAAAGATCCTAATTGTCGATGATCAGGAATCCAACATCAGCCTGCTAGAGCAGCTGCTTACAGATTCATCTTACAGTGCATTTACTTCCACCATGAATCCACTAGAGGTGGTGACACTACATCAAAAAAACCATTACGACCTGATACTGCTCGATCTACAAATGCCGATTATGGATGGCTTTGAAGTCATGGCCGCGCTCAAACAAAACAATGCCGATGCTTACTTACCTGTGCTCGTGCTTACTGCACAACCTAACCACAAACTGCATGCTTTACAAGCTGGTGCTAGAGATTTCATCAGCAAGCCTTTTGATCTTATCGAGGTTAAAACACGAATTCGCAATATGCTAGAAGTGCGTCTTTTATATAAAAAACTAGAATGCTACAACCAGCAATTAGAACAAACTGTATTAGAGCGCACCGCTGAGCTTCGTGAAAGCGAAGCGCGATATCGCAGCCTGACAGAGCTGGCCTCAGATTGGTACTGGGAGCAAAATGAACATATGCAATTCACCAAAATATCAGGTCCGGTGCGCGAGATGCTAGGCATTCAAATTGACGCCAATCTTGACGCAACAATGGCTGAAGAAATGAGCGCTCCACAAATCAACTTGCAATCAGGTTGGAATGAAGTTGAGCGTGAACAACTAAAAAGCATTATTATCGCACGCAAACCGTTCTTGGAATTTATACTCCACCGTAGCAATGCCGATGGCTCACAAAGACGGTTTCAAGTGAGTGGCGAGCCTATGTTCGACCTGCGTTGTCGGTTTACTGGCTACCGTGGCATCGGTGTCGAACTGATTAGCAAGCAAGATCCACAAGTGGTCGATTGCTGATAATGACGAAAATACTTACCCCGCAACAGCATCATTCCAATCATAACCACTTGCTGGCCGCCCTGCCAACTGCAGAGTATGAACGGCTTGCGCCTGATTTAGAGTTAGTTGCAATGCCGCTAGGTGAAATGATTTACGAGCCTGGCATGCAGTTGCAGTATGCTTACTTCCCTACCAGCTCAATTGTGTCGTTACATTATGTAATGGAATCTGGCTCATCGGCTGAATCTTCAGGCGTGGGCAATGAAGGGATGGTCGGTATTTCTCTATTTATGGGTGGAGACACCACCTCAAGTTCTGCAGTGGTGCAAACCGCAGGCTATGCGCTGCGACTTGAACGGCGTTTACTTAAAATAGAATTCGATCGCGGCGGCTTATTGCAAAGTTTATTACTACGTTACACACAAGCACTGATGACGCAAATGTCGCAAACGGCAGCCTGCAATAGGCATCACTCAGTTGAACAACAGTTATGCCGTTGGTTACTACTCACCCTAGACCGCATGCCAAGTAGCGACTTAATCATTACCCAAGAATTAGTAGCGGGCATGTTGGGCGTGCGCCGAGAAGGCATTACCGAAGCTGCCGGCAAGTTGCAGCGTGAGGGGTTTATTAATTACCGCCGTGGGCATATTTCTGTATTAGATCGACATGGTTTAGAGTCTACTGCTTGCGAATGCTATGCCGTGGTAAAAAAAGAAATGCATAGGTTATTATCCGATGCGCAATATCGACAAAGTGCCTAACTAGGCCATGAATTGAATTAGACTTTAAACTGAGCTACACCATCCACAAGTCCAGTTCAAACTAACATCAATCTGCTAGTCACTACTGTAATTGCCAGCGTAGCCAAGTAAATAAAATATTGCCATGACCTTCACCACCCGGAATATAGGTCGATTGCAAGGCTAACTTTTTATAGGCTACCGAAAATAATGGTGCCAATACTGGAATAGGCATGTAATTCATATCCTGCCGCATGGTCATTCCAGCGGTATAGCCGAGCCCTAAACTGTAACTCTCAGCAGGACGCCATATTTTCTGATAGGCATAACCAGCAATTGGCTCGGTTTTATTATGTGAATCCTGGAATGCCATCACATATAAAGCCTGCCAATCGCCATCGTCATCGTAGCGATACTTACCTACCCCCAAACCCCAAGGCCGCTCATTATATGAGTTTATTTTTTCAGCAGTATAATAATTGCGGTTATGCCAAGTATCAATTGGAATATACAACTCATAGTCCTTAGACTGCCAGGTTTGCGCAAGAGAGCTTTTCGCACTAGCCCACATGCTGGGCTGAACCGGCTCTTCGGCGAATGCTGGCTTGGCCAATAAAGAAAGCCCGAGCGACAGTAATACTAAATACCAATGTTTCAAGTGATGTCCTATTTTAATTAATTAGATTGATATTACTTTTTAGCCGTCACGCGCCAAATGGCATTACCCACGTCATCCGCTACTAGCAATGCGCCTTGCTTATCCAGCGCAACACCTACCGGACGGCCAAAGGCATTGCCCTCTGGACTTAGAAATCCAGTCAAAACGTCTAGCGGCATGCCCTTTGGCTTACCAGCTTCAAACGGTACAAATATGACTTTGTAACCACTATACGGTTTACGATTCCATGAACCATGCTGACCGACAAACATACCGTCGCTATAGCGTGTAGGCAAGCTATTACCTAGTGCAGAAGCCAAACCAAGTGAAGCCGTGTGCGCACCCAAAGCATAATCCGGAATTAGCGCCTTTGCAACCAATGCTGGGTCTTGTGGCATAACGCGTTCATCTATATGAGCACCATAATAACTGTATGGCCAGCCATAAAAACCACCTTCATGCACTGAAGTCAAATAATCCGGCACTAAATCATTGCCTAGCTCATCACGCTCGTTGACCACAACCCACAGTTTTTGGCTATTTGGCTCCCATGCTAAACCATTGGGATTACGCAATCCTGATGCAAATAGACGATACTCTGCCGTTTTAAGATCTAAGGCCCATATTGCGGCACGCTGCTCTTCGGCGACCATGCCATTTTCTGCTACGTTACTATTAGACCCAACAGTAATATAAAGTTTGCTGCCGTCAGCACTGGCGATAATATTTTTAGTCCAGTGATGATTGATTGGCCCTCCTGGTAGATCAATAAGCTTAGTACCTTTAGCCGTAATTTTAATCTCGCCAGTGACATAAGGATATTTAATCACGGCATCGGAATTGGCAACATAAAGACTATTGCCAACCAACGTCATACCAAATGGTGAATTTAAACCTTCCAGCAACACTGAATTTACATCAGCGACACCATCGCCATTAATATCGCGTAATAGTCTGATGCGATTTGCACTAGTTGTACTGGCTCCAGCTTTCTGCATTACAACGCCTTTAACCCAAGCTCTTACACCTTGCTTGCTTTCTGGCTTAGTGGGAGCATTAGTCTCAGCCACAAGCACATCACCATTTGGCAAAACATACATCCAACGTGGATGATCTAAGTTACGCACAAAAGCACTCACTGTCAAATCTGCCGCAGCTATTGGTGTAGCGTCAACTGGCCAGCCTAGCGCTGGAGCGATATTAACGGTGGGGATTAAATTTCTATGCGGTGCTGGCAAGCTAGGATTTGGCCCTACTCCAGCAATCGCTAATTCTTTAGAGGCGGCACTACAAGCAGCCAACAAGCAGAATACTGAGACTGTTAATAATGCATTTATCGCTAACTTACTTGGTTTAACTAAAGAAAAGTTTAGCCTAACTAGAGAACAAAATAACTTCATATCGACTAACCCTTTATATTCTAACTAACAAGACCCAGCCAATAAAGATGGTCTTAATTAAAACTAAACTGCCACTAGCCCATCACATTAATATATGTATAGGCGAACAACATGGAATTGCATCTATTAGCAATAAAATATCTGTATTAAAATAGTGCCCTAGGATATTGCTAGTGCATCAAATTACGAATCCTACTTACCTTATAAAAAGGGGCGCGTACAATCATCAGTATTGCGCCTTTATTAATTCGGCTCTGATAGCGCCCAAGGTGATTGTTAAATAAATGAGCACCAATTAATGCGCTAGCAAATGCCATAAAAATGGCACCAATCAAAGTAGTAATACTCAGCACAACATACCAAGCTGAAAATGTATACCAAGCTGGCGTTTCAGTCATCCAAGCGGGAAAGATCAGCACATATATCCCGGCCAATAGTCCTAAGACGGCGCCAATTAAAATACCCCGCAATGCGTCTACCACTAGATTAGACTTTTCAACCACTGTAGCGGGTTGTAACAAGCCTAGGTTAGTGCCTGGCTTAGCTAAAAAATGGATGTCGCTTTTTGAAATGTCAGCCTGCAACATCTGCTCACAAGCCTTATTAGCGGCATGCAAATCTTCTAATAAAAATGTTAATTTAAGTTTCATGATATTAATCCTTTCAAACAATAACAATTTAGATCGCTAGTCATAGGAATAGCATTAATGTAAAAACCGCTATATCAAGCCTTGCTATTAGCCATCATTGAGGCAAGGTCATCTGCATGTTCTTCTTCCATGGCTAGAATCTCTTTTAGCATCTGCTGGGTTGTAGGGTCAGTATTCCCAAGGTAAGCGATCATTTCACGATAACTTTCAATGGCAATACGTTCAGCAATCAGATTTTCTTTAATCATTGAGTTCAAAGTATCACCCGCAATATATTCAGCATGACTACGGCCACTTAGTCCATCGGGAGAAAAGTCAGGCTCACCGCCTAATTCGGTAATGCGTTTAGCAATACGATCGGCATGTGCCATTTCCTCAGTAGCATGTTGCAAAAACTCAGTTTTAACCGGTTCAGAGTTAATCCCTTTAGCCATAAAATAATGCCGTTTGTAACGTAAAACACATACTAACTCAGTGGCTAATGCCTGATTTAGTAGCCGAATGACATCAATCCGCGCTGCCGCATAACCATCAGTAACGGCTCCATCTTCGATACCTTTGCGGGCACGGTCACGCAAGGTTTTAATATCCGACAAACTGCCTAAGTTGCCAGCGGCATCGGCCACGTAATTTTCTATTGTATGTTTGTTCATTTTTTATTATCCCTTGAACTAATATTTAACACCGCTCCAGCATTTATAGTGCTGACATAAGTTCAGCTTATTTAATATGTGGATGGCGCTATACTTTTTAATAAGTGATGTAAATCCACTTGGTGTTTCTCTGCCCTAATCTCAGACAGGCGTTGCCGCTCATTCGCCTCATCATCAACATAATTTTGCCGACTAATGGCAATGACATGCTGCTCTGTATATAAATTTTGTAATTGGCGTTTAGCCCGACCCTTTAGTTCACACCAAAAAATATTACCTTCTGTAGGCGCATTCATTAACTAATGCCTCTTACTGTCTTTGTCACTACAATTGGCATCTTTCTGCAAGCTTTGCCATTCGAGAATTTGCAGTTCAACATCGGCTTTTGTTGCGCCATAAATCTCCTGAATTTTCCCAGCTAGATTGTCTCGTTTGCCGGCAATCATTTCCAACTGATCATCAGTAAGCTTGCCCCAATGCAGCTTTACATTACCCTTTAATTGCTTCCAATTGCCTTCTATTTGATCCCAGTTCATTTTTCAGTCCTATACATTTATTCAATTAATGATTAAAAATCATCATGAAAGCAGACTATGATTTGCAACAGATTAAGTTGCACTACCACCTGCCCAAGTGTATGTAGAATAAATTGAAATCAATTTCTGCTCTGTCTGTTAACGCACATTGAGCACAAATATATCGATAATGGTTGGGATTTTTTGATATGCAAGCGTGATAAACATTAGGCTAAGAACTAAATTGTGGCATGTTAGATTAAATGTCGTTTAAAACGTCATCTTCAACACCACTTGTAATAAAAAATAATTGCAAATATAATATCTACTACTTTTGTAGTAAATTGTGATTGGAATAAAAATGGGCATGCCAGTTCGTATTGAAAATGATTTATATATCTCTGCTCGCGATCAAGCAAAAGCAGAGCATCGCACTATTGCTGGACAAATTGAATTTTGGGCAAAAGTCGGTCGTGCTGCTTTAGACAATCCAGACTTGCCCGCTGATTTTATTGCCGAGACATTAACCTCTATGGCTGAGCCAATAGAAAATGCTGTGCCTTTTGTGCCACGTAGCCAGATTAACTAAATGGCATACGGCGTATTACAAAAAAATAGATTTAGTCGTCAATATAAAAAATTACACAACAATGTAAGTCGTGATGTAGACGATGCTGTTGCTGAAGTAGCAGAACAACCATCTATTGGTGAGAGAAAAAAAGGTGATCTTGCTAGCCTTTTCGTCTATAAGTTCTATAGCCAAAATCAATTATATCTACTCGGATACACAGTTGACGATGGCATCTGCCTAATTTACTTAGAAGCCGTTTCTTCACACGAGAACTTCTATCGCGACTTGAAACGAAAATAAATCACTACGCATAAATAACTGTATGCGCTTATATAAATTCACCACAATAAAACCCATCAAGCCACTAACACCGCCACAAGCCAGAATTAATGCGTTAAAACAGCAGCAAACAACGGCTAAGACGGCATTAAGTGCTGAACGTGAACGGCAACAACAAGCTAAGGCTACTGAACGAGTACAAAAAGCACAACAAGCTTTGGCTAAGGCTAGATTGCCTTAATCTATAATTAAAGTGCGCTGTTTTAATCGACACTATTTCTTACATTGAAAAGTCAAACTGCGAAATACGCCGTATGAGTCCTCTTTTTTATCTAAAACGATATAGTTATTAGGACAAGCCTTCATCGCCTTACTATTACAAGTACCCCAATCTTCAGCTGCACCATTACAAGTGGTGTACATAATCTGTTGCTTTGCATCTTTCACTTCAACCAGTCCCTGCCTACCATGCATTAAATTATCACATCCACTTAAAACAAAAATTAAACTGATGATTAGCAATTTCATTGTATTACCTCACTTAAAATGTATAAAAAAATGGTACCCAAATCAGCATTTGGCTTTCACTCAGAACGATGCAGTTCTTGATGCTTAGTTAAAGCTTAATTTCTTTTGTTCTGTTGAGTGGGAATGAATTGGCTTTGTTCGCATCTATTTTATTAATAAAAAATACTTGAGCCAGCCTAGAATCTTCTAGTGTGCTTCCAAAAAAATCATTCGCTGCATGGAAAATATCGCCTTCAAATAAAATGAGCGTGTTGTAAACGTTATTCACTCTCACGACTTCATCAAACATACTGTGATACTCAGTATCCATCACCAATTCACCGGCTTTAAAACGTTCATCGTTTAATTCATAAGCACGTTTATATTTTTCTTGATTAAATGTAGCGTTCTTTCGATACAAAGAAGTGCCAGAATTTAATGGCGCATTGGGGCTTAAATAAAGCACACCGGCAAATATCGTATTATTATCGGTGTGAATCACACCTTGTTTATAAATTTCAGAAACACTTTGAAAACTGGTTGAAATCGCCCAGCGCATATGGTCATGTTCGGGTATATGAAATACTGATATTATTTTTTTCAGCACTTTGGCCTGTAGTGCACTATCTAAACTATGCAAATCTTGTGTTCGGCAACCTGGATAAACATAGCAAATATCGGCAGTTTCTTCATGCCGAAATTTAAACTTTTGTGCTAAAGCAAATTTTCTGATGGCATCGGGATTATCGTAAAAATTATCAATAACGGTTACTGGATATAAATTCATATTTTCACTTACATTAGGCCAAATTTTAAGAATATTTATAGATGAACATAAACAATGTGGCAATTCAAGATCAATAGCATGACTCTTTTTTGTTTGCCTTAACTAGCTAGTTCGAGTGTTTTACTTACCAAGGCTTCAGCCGCAACATCCCAAGCCATGTTTTGCCTTATGAGTTGATTTCTTCCTCCAAGGTCACTAACCATACCCCGGCCTGCTACTGATGTAAAATGCCAAGTATTGCCGCCAGGATTTGTCTCGATTACAAAGTATTCACCAGTTTCAGCGTCCTGAATAATATCTATTCCAAGTAGCGGTACATCACTTAAAGAATCTGCTACAAGTAACGCAAGTTTTATAACCTCTTCATTTTTATGCAATTTAATAGTTCTGTGTTCTCTGTAATTGGAAGCAACTGTTCTTGTTAAAAGTTCGCTTAATGGCAGATTGTAATCTGGATATGGAAAGTTCAGCTCGGATCTTGTCGAATAAAGCACACGACCAAGAAATGTTGAAACTCTATAGTGAATTGGGTTAGAACCAGTTCTAACAAATCTCTGAATTAAATATATATCATTATGTATTAAGTGACCTTCTGGGAAATCAGACTGCTTTAACTCTGAAATAAGTTTAGTTGGTACTACATTTATATCCTTACCAGTTGAGGTTAGATTCCCAGGCTTCATTACAACCAAATCTCCAAAAATATTGCGGTCTAATTGCATGCCTTTTTGAAATATTAGTATTGGCAAACAAGGAATGGAATGAGCTTTGAGATGCTCATACTCCTCTATCTTATTTAAAGATCTCACAGCCAATTTCTTCATCACTTTAAACTCATACGCTGGAGGGTTTACGAGGTAGATGATAAGTATAGGTAAATCTGTAAAACTAGGCGGCAACATCTTTGGATTCATAAAGTCTGGAACCATCAGCACGGCAATGGATGGGTCCAGCTTACGCATACGACGACCAATTTCCGCAAAATCCTGACTATTCTCAGCGCGATGGACAAGAATTAAACCTTTAGTACAAACCGTCAAAATTGGCTCCTCTTTATTAGTACAGATAATATTTTATTTACAATATTACAACAATAGACATAAAAAAACGGCACCCGAAGATGCCGTTTTTTATTTATAAATTTAAGCTTAAATTAAGCTTCTAAATTATTGCAGGGTAACCCTGCATTAATCCTAGAAGAATAAGATTGCACCTAAAGATACTGTTTTTGACTTGCCTTCAAGATTAGCAACTGAAGATTTAACATCTGAGTACTCAGCAACTAAGTTCAAATGTTTTGTAAGTGGGTGGTAAGCACCAAGTGTCCACATTTCATTTTTGT
>CAIYLB010000107.1 GCA_903926935.1 uncultured Pseudomonadota bacterium | reverse complement strand
TGCTGATGATGCCATGCAAGCGCTAGCAACCTTTGGTGGTTTTGAAATTGCCATGATGGTAGGCGCAATGTTACAAGCCGCTAGCAAACAATGTACTTTATTAATTGACGGTTTTATTACCACGGCGGCACTATTAGTCGCTGCAAAATTACAGCCCAACATTCTGCATTATTGTGTGTTTACGCATTGCTCCGATGAATCTGGGCATAAAAAGATGTTGGATTTTTTACAGGTAAAACCGCTACTGAATATTGATCTACGCCTAGGCGAAGGCACAGGTGCAGCGCTTGCTTATCCTTTGGTGCTGGCGGCGGTTAATTTTTTAAACACAATGGCATCGTTTGAATCTGCCAGCGTTTCGCAGAAATTATGAGAATAGTTGCAAGCAATCAATGGCGTTACTTTTTAACGGCTATTATGTTTTTCACCCGTATTCCTGTTCACTTTAAAAATTTTGATGAAGCCGATTTGAATAAATCCACACGCTTTTTCCCTCTGGTTGGTGTGTTAGTTGGTGCTGTTGGTGCTTTAATATTCTGGTTAAGTAATCGCTTATTGCCTTTAGAAGTCGCGGTGCTATTAAGCATGGCGGCTACTATATTACTGACCGGCGCCTTCCACGAAGATGGTTTAGCCGATGCAATAGATGGCTTAGGCGGTGGATGGACGCGAGAGCAAGTGCTTACAATCATGGTCGATTCGCGCATAGGCAGCTATGGTGCAGTTGGGCTGTTATTAATTCTGCTGACTAAATATCAAGCACTCAGCTACCAAATGGCAATATTCGTCCCTGTCTCTATGATTGCTGGCCATGCCCTAAGTCGCTTATGCGCGGTGTTGGTGATGTTTACACAAAGTTATGTTAAAGCTGAAGGCAAGTCTAAGCCGCTTGCCACGCAATTAAATGTAACTGAACTGATGATTGCGACATTTTTTGGTTTGTTACCCTTGGCATTTTTAGAGACTAAGTTTTTAGCGGCTTTGCTACCAGTTGCTGTTGTTTGGCTATGGTTTAGCGCAAAAATTAAGACCCGAATTGGTGGTTACACAGGCGATTGTTTAGGCGCAATGCAGCAACTCACAGAAGTAGCCTTTTATGTAGGCTTGCTTGCCAGCGCAGCGCTGTTTGCTAAGCTGTAAATTATTACCTAGCATCTGAATCTATGAAACTAACACTCGTTCGCCACACATCTTTAGCCATTGCGCCCAGCCTTTGCTATGGCCAAAGCGATGTACAGGTGTCGGAAAACTTTGAGTTTGAGCGGCAAAAATTACAACTAAAACTAGCAAACTCAAATTTTGATGCGATTTACACCAGCCCATTACAACGCTGCCATCAACTGGCACAAGCATTATGTGCGGATGCTAGCTTAGGGTTTTCTAACAATGAAATTCAATTGGATGAGCGTTTAAAAGAGCTGCATTTTGGCGATTGGGAGATGCAGCCGTGGGATAAAATTCCACGTGATGTTTTTGATGTTTGGGCGGACGATTACGCTAATTTAGCACCACCTAATGGCGAAACTTTTTCGCAGTTACATTTCCGATCTAAAAGCTTTGTTGAAGAGATGGTTAGCCATTCGCACGGCAAAAACATCTTAGTGGTGACCCACGGCGGCTTCATTCGGGCGCTAATAGCCGAGGTGTTGCAAATGCCTTTAAAGCGCTTATTTAGAATTACCATAGACCATGCGAGCGTCACGCAGTTAGAATTTAAAGGTGAAGTACCTAAAGTACTTTTTATGAATCTTTAATCTATTTCACTCACTAGCAATTTCAGTTAATGCTAAATATGCCTGCATATAAATACCATTACTAAACCTAAGCAGGTCTTCATAATGCCATTATAGAATGTTGAGAAGTGCCCTATAATAGAATTCTTAATAATAAATGTTTTAGCTAGGTGGCCCATTTGATTTTCATGCGCTTACACCCACCACAGTTTTGGTTGCTTCACTTTGCATTACCACTGGTATTGGCCTTATTATTAGTAATTGCCTACCCGCTAACAGGCTTAGATAGCTTGTTAATAGCGCAATATTACGACACCCAGACTTTAGTCTTTCCGCTAAAAAATGATTGGTTTCTAGAGAATGTGATGCATCTCTATCTTAAGTATTTGATGGTAGGCATTGGCTTTTTGATGTTAGGTTTGTGGCTGCTGGGCTTGAATTTTTGGACATCTGGCAAAACGTTTCAGCGTAAACTATCTTGGTTGCAAAGCTATAATCGCCAATTTATATGGCTGTTTGTCGCCATGGTTGTTTCCACCAGCGTGATTTCCGCATTAAAACATTTTAGTGAGCATGCCTGCCCCTGGGATTTGATTTTATATGGTGGAACGCAACCGTTAATCGCATTGTTTGGCAGCCTACCCACCGGCGCGAGCGCAGGCCACTGCTTTCCTGGCGGCCATGCCAGTGGCGGCTTCGCATTAATGGCGTTTTATTTTGGCTTTAGAGATACGCTGCCAAAACTAGCAAAAATAGGGCTCATTTTAGGGTTGCTGTTCGGTCTGATGATGGGTTGGTCACAAATGATGCGTGGCGCACATTTTATGTCACATAACTTATGGACTGCTTGGATTGTTTGGATGATTCTGCTTGTACAGTACCTCTTATGGTCACCCAAAGTAGACACAACTAAAATTTAAGAAAACGGTGAGCTTTGCATGTTAGGATTTACTTTAAATCGCATATTTGGATTACATTTAGGTTAACAGCACAATGACAATCATTCAAAAAAACAGCTCAAAAACTCTCTATAAAATACCATTTATCGGCTTCATTTCGGCGATGGCTTTGGCCATCTGGTTTGCTTTGCGCCTTACCTTATGGATAGATGTCGGTGTAAGTCAAATATCGCTGGACCTTGCACTAAAAGCTTTTGTGGTTGGCTTTTGGTTTGATTTAAATGCCCTATGTTATTTAGCCGTGCCATTTTTGTTGGGCTCACTATTGTTGCCAAATAGCTGGAGAACTAAAAGTTGGGTTGCCAAAGCGCACTGGATATTGGCATTTATTGTGACATTCGGCCTCATTTTTGGCGTGGTTTCTGAGTATATTTTTTGGCAAGAATTCACCACCCGCTTCAACTTTATTGCAGTCGACTATTTAATATACACGAAAGAAGTCATCGGCAATATTCGTGAATCATACCCGGTCCCACTCATTTTATTAGCCATTGCCCTCATCGCAATCGGTCTGTTATATGGCTTAAGTAATTTTATGAAGTTTAATAAAACGCTTAAGCCTATGAAGCAAAAAATTAAACTGGTAATTGCCATCGTGGCCTTACCCGTAATCAGCTTTCAACTGGCCAATGTTGACCAAATGGACTTCAGTAAAAATGCTTATGCTAATGAGCTAAGCGGTAATGGCCTGTTTAGTTTTTCTGCAGCTGCACGCCGTAACGAGCTAGATTATGATAAATTTTATAAAACAATTCCACCGGCACTAGCATTAAGCACATTGCAATCTATTGGCTCAAACCGGCAGCCAACTTCGTCTAATATGGCCGTTAAAACTAATAGCCCAGCAGCACTTGGGCCATTTACTCGTAGTCCAAAAAACGTAGTACTTATTTCTGTAGAAAGTTTATCTGCCGAATATATGGGTAGTTATGGCAACAAACAAAATTTAACGCCTTACCTAGATAAACTAGCTGACGAAAGCGTAGTATTTGATCATTTCTTTGCCACTGGTACGCGAACGGTACGCGGACTAGATGCCCTTTCTATTGCTACACCGCCCATTCCCGGGCAAGCCATTGTGCATAGACCAAATGCAGATCATCTAGCAAGTATTGGTGAATTGTTACGCCAACAAAATTACGAAACTTTCTTTATCTATGGTGGCTATGGCGTGTTTGACAGCATGAACAGCTACTTTAGAAGTAACAATTACCAAGTGATAGATCGCACCGACTTTGATGCCAAAACTATTCAGAGCGAAAATGTTTGGGGTGTTGATGACGAAAGTTTATTCAATAACTCCATCGCCATTTTTGACGAAAATGCAAAATCGAACAAGCCATTTTTTGCGCATATTATGACCACCAGCAACCATAGGCCATATACGTTTCCTGAAGGTAAAATTGACTTACCGCAGGGTAGTCGTGAAGGCGCGGTGAAATATACCGACTACGCCATTGGCAAATTTATTGAAAACTCTAAAAATAAACCATGGTTTAAAGATACGTTGTTTGTCATTGTGGCAGATCACTGCGCATCGGTAGCAGGTAAGAGCAAATTGCCGGTGGATAAATATCACATCCCATTATTTTTGTACGCACCCGACATATTGCCGGCAAGCCATTACAACCGAGTTGCAAGCCAAATTGATATTGTACCTACGCTGTTAGATGTGCTTGGCAAAGGGGGTGCTGAACACTTTTATGGGCAATCGCTTTTTGTGGCAGAAGCCAAAAAATTACCTGCACGTGCATTTGTGAGCAATTATCAAGCGCTAGGTTACTACAGCGACAATACTTTAATCGTGCTGTCACCTAAGCAAAAGGTTGAGGCTTACAAAATTGACCCACTGAGTTTTGAGGCAACGCCCACTAGCATCAATGAAAAACTAGCCAACGAAGCGATTGCTTATTATCAAACGGCTAGCCGTGACTACAAAACGGGTGCGTTAAAGCTTATCCCAACAAATTAAAAAGTATTCCAATACAGGCACCTTCTGGCATTTAACTAACCATTAGAACTTATGAACAAAACAACACAAATTGCACTGACTAAAGTGCCCGAGTTGACGCTGGGATTCTGGATCATCAAAATTCTTGCAACCACATTGGGCGAAACTGGCGGCGACGCCGTTTCTATGTCTATGCACTTAGGTTACTTGATTAGCACAATTATATTTGCAGCTATTTTCTTACTTGCCGTGGCTGCGCAAATTAAAGCCAAGCAGTTTCAGCCAATTTTATATTGGACAACCATCATCGCAACCACCACTGTAGGCACCACATTGGCTGACTTTGCCGACCGTTCGCTAGGAATTGGTTATGCTGGCGGTTCTGCCTTATTGTTCTCGCTACTCATTGCGTCTTTAGCAATATGGTACAAAACACTAGGCTCGGTTTCGGTAGCATCTGTAAGCACACCTAAAGTAGAAGTTTTTTATTGGGTCACCATCATGTTTTCACAAACATTAGGTACAGCTTTGGGTGATTGGACGGCAGATACCGCAAGACTTGGCTATGGCGGTGGCGCCATTATTTTCAGCGCATTGTTGGCGGTGGTTTTGGCTGGCTATTTATGGAGCAACATTTCTAAAACCTTACTCTTTTGGGCTGCATTTATTATTACGCGCCCACTTGGCGCAGTAGTTGGCGACTTTCTCGACAAGCCAATCGCCGATGGCGGCCTTGCTTTAAGTCGCTACGGCGCATCAGCGACACTGCTTTTAGTAATGATAGTGTGCATCCTGATTTTCCCGCAGCGCGCCGCTGATACTACGCATTAATTAGTCACATTCACTTTTGGAGGCTTAAAAATGGAACGCTGGGTGTTGTATGCTTTTTTCTCCATGTGTTTTGCCGGCTTCACTTCCGTGGTTGCTAAACAAGGTCTAGCCGGCATTTCAGCGGAATTAGGACTCACTGTTCGCACAATTTTTGTCTGTATATTCGTGCTGATGTTTGCTATGTTTGCAGTGGATCCAATAGAAATAAAATCGCTGCAAAAAGTGAATTACATCTGGCTAGGACTGTCTGCAATTACTACAGCCGGTTCTTGGATTTTTTATTACAAAGCCTTAAAAATGGGCGATGTGGCAACGGTTGCTCTGATAGACAAAGGCAGCGTGGTGATTGCGATATTACTTGCGTGGGTATTACTCAAAGAAGTGATTAGTATCCGCATGGCTGTAGGCGCAGCGTTTATTGTTTTGGGCTTAATCATCATTGCTAAAAAATGACTATGTATTTTTATATTTGAATTTAACCGCGTTAAGTTGATTTGAATATTTCAAGTATAATTTTTGCTAATCTCTTTACTAAAACATTAGCTAATCATTACGGCTACTGTTAATCACTTATATATTGTTCAGGTAACCTTTACCAAGGCATTAGCAATGAATCGCAACCGTTTAATGATTTTTGTTTTATTGATGCTAGTCGCTGGAACGGCTTCTGCCTTAGAGTCAGTTTCACCCGAAGGCTTATGGAAAACCTTTGACGATGATGGCCAAATTAGCGGCTACGTTCGAATTATTAAAGACCATGACATTTATACTGGCGTGATTGAAAAAGGCATATCGACTAGTAAAGAAGAATACTGCACCGCCTGTAGAGATGATAGAAAAGATCAAAAATTAATTGGTATGACCATCATTAAAAACGTAAAAGTACACGGCGAGATCTATGAGGGCGATGAAATTCTAGATCCTTTTTCGGGCAATACTTATCGCGTCAAGTTGAAGCTAAAAGATGCCGGCAAGCAATTAGAAGTTCGTGGATTTATAGGTTTCAGCTTATTGGGTAGAACGCAAATTTGGCAAAGAGAATCTCACGGATAACTGGCTAGCGATTTATTTGTAACGCACAATATTGATGACGATTCTATGGGCGCAATCACCGAATAAGATCAATACGCGTATTAATTAACTGATGAATTTTAAGATAGATGGATATTAAAATATGAAAATTATAGCGTTGCTAATGTTTGCCTTGCTTACCGCTTGTAATAAGCCACAGCCGCCACTAGCACCGCCGCGTCCGGCATTAGTGATGGTGGTTGGCACAATGGGAGCTAACAAAAATATGGTGCTAGTTGGCGAAGTGCGCCCTAGATATGAATCTAGCCAGGCTTTTAGAGTAGATGGGAAAATCATAGCGCGTAAGGTAGAAAACGGTGCGCAAGTTAAAAAAGGTCAAATTCTCGCAAACATAGACGCAACTGATGCTCAGCTAAATACTGCAGCCGCAGCGGCAAATGTAAGTGCTGCAGAAGCAACTTATTCGCTGGCGACGGCAGAAGTTGAGCGTCAACGTCAATTATTCACTAAAAAATTCATTTCAGCATCAGCTTTAGACATGCGTGAAGCCGAACTTAAAACCGCCGGCGCACGTTTAGCGCAGGTAAAAGCACAAGCCAGTGTTACCGGCAATCAAGCGCAATATAGTCATTTAAGCGCAGACCGCGATGGCGTAGTAACCATGATACACGCCGAGCCGGGACAGGTAGTCAAGGCTGGTGAAACAGTGGCCAAAATTGCCGATACCAAAGAATTTGAAGTGTTGGTCGCAGTGCCTGAATCACGTATGACAGAGGTGAAATTAAATGCCGCGGTTGAAGTGAGAATGTGGGCCGACATGCAAAAGCCCTACGCCGGCGTTGTGCGCGAAATTTCACCTGCCGCAGATTCTGAAACACGAACTTTTAATGTCCGTGTCAGCATTAAAAATACTGATGAAGCGGTACGTTTTGGGATGACTGCTGGCGTAAGTTTTCAGGCACTCTTAGGTCAGAAAAATGCCACACTGCTTGTTCCAAGTAGCGCTCTTACTGTGATGAATGGTAAAAAAATAGTGTGGGTGATAGATGCGAATAATAAAGCACAACCGCGTGAAGTGGTCGCCGGTGTATTTAGAGAAGATGGTGTATTAATTACTAGCGGTTTACAAGCAGGTGAAAAAATCGCCATTGCCGGCGTACATACTTTGATTAAAAATCAGCTGGTACATCCTGTCACTGAGGCAAAACCTGTGGCTGAAAATAAACTATGATTGAGCTAGAGCATGAGCAGCAATCTGCGTCAAAAAACGTAGCGCCGCCTGTTAATTTAGGTTTTAACTTATCTGACTGGGCATTAAAACATCAAGCTTTAGTGCTGTACTTTATGTTGGTACTTACTATCGCCGGATTGATTGCCTACACTAAACTTGGGCAATCTGAAGACCCGCCTTTTACCTTTAAAGTAATGTTGGTACGCACCTCTTGGCCGGGCGCTAGTGCGCAAGAAGTTGAACAGCAAGTGACCGATAAGCTAGAAAAGAAAATTCAAGAAGTACCACACTTGGATTATTCCAATAGCTATTCAAGACCTGGTGAATCGATGATTTTTATTGTCGTTAAGGATGATACGTCCTCAAAAGATGTACCCGACGTCTGGTATCAGGTACGTAAAAAAATTGGTGATATTCGCAATACCTTGCCGCAAGGTGTTGAAAGCCTGACTTTTAATGATGAATTTAGTGATGTCTACGGCACCATGTATGCATTAACTGGCGATGGCTTTGATTTTGCCGCACTAAAAAAACAAGCTGAGTTGATTAGAAGTGAGTTATTAAAGGTAAAAGATGTCGCCAAAGTAGAGTTTTTTGGCGAACAAAAACAACGTATTTTTATTGAGCTGACCAACGCAAAATTAGTCAGTTTAGGCATTAACACCAGTACCTTAGTGAATATTTTGCAGGCGCAAAATGCCGTGGTACGTAGCGGCACTTTTGATTCCGCCGCCGAGCGTATTCGTATTGCGGTATCTGGCCGCTATGCAAATTTAGATGATTTACGCGACTTGCGTTTACGCGCAAATAATCAAGATTTCCGCTTAGGCGATGTGGCAAAGGTTTATCGTGGCTACGAAGACCCGCCGCATGACCGGGTGCGTTTTCAAGGCAAAGATGCGCTACTACTAGGTGTTAGCATGAAAGAAGGCGGCGATGTCATTGCTTTAGGCCATGCGCTGGATAAAATCACCACTCACATCAAACAGCAATTAACCGTAGGTTTGGCGCTAGAAACCGTCACCTCGCAACCAAAAATAGTCGCAAATTCAGTCAATGATTTTGTCCACTCTTTAATCGAAGCTTTAATAATTGTGCTGGGCGTCAGCCTTATTTCATTGGGTTTGCGTAGCGGCATTATTGTCGCCATTACCATTCCGGTAGTGTTAGCCAGCACTTTTTTGGTGATGTTTCTGCTTAATATCGGTTTACACAAAATATCCCTAGGCGCGCTAATCTTAGCCTTGGGCTTATTGGTAGACGATGCAATTATTGCCGTTGAAATGATGTCATCCAAAATGGAGCAAGGCTGGGATAGAGCTAAAGCGGCAGCATTTGCCTACAATTCCACCGCCATGCCGATGTTGACTGGCACCTTGGTGACTGTGGCCGGGTTTTTGCCAATCGCAACGGCAGCATCTTCGACTGGCGAATACACACGGTCTATTTTTCAAGTGTCGGCCATTGCCTTGATTATCTCATGGTTTGCCGCAGTGATATTTGTGCCGTATTTGGGCTTTCATTTATTACCTAGCTACGCTGAGGCGCCCAAACAATCTAAATTTAAAACTTGGCTCAAAAATCGACTTCGCTTGAAAAGTAATATTCAGCCGAATAAATTAATCGATACCCATCATCACGACATTTATAACACCCCGTTTTATCAAACCTTTCGCACGGTGGTGACCGCCTGCGTGCGTTATCGAAAAACTGTGATACTGAGCACCTTAGGCTTATTTTTTTTGGCTGTGCTTGGCTTTTCTCAGGTACAACAACAATTCTTCCCTGATTCAACGCGACTAGAGCTAATCATAGATTTACGCATGACTGAAGGTGCATCTTATACCGCAACCAATGATCAAGTGAAAAAATTGGAGCATTGGCTGCATGATTGGGATACAAAATATCAACTCAAGCACAATGCGTCTCCGCACGGTTCACAGCAACAAACCGAAGGCATAGAAAACTTTGTAGCGTATATCGGCAATGGTGGGCCGCGTTTCTACCTGCCGCTAGATATTCAAATGCCACATCGTGGCTTTGGGCAATTTGTGGTGTTAAGCAAAAATTTAGCCTCACGTGAAGCGCTGCGTAAAGATTTACTCATGCTGTTTGAAAATGATTTCCCTGCCTTACGTGGCTCCGTATTGCGCCTAGAAAATGGTCCGCCAGTCGGATTTCCTGTGCAATTTAGAGTATCTGGTAGCAACATTAAACAAATACGTGATATTTCACAGCAAATTGCCAGTATTATGCGTACTAATCATAATTTGGTGAATGTGCAATTAAGCTGGGAAGAACCAAGCAAAGTGGTACATCTGAAAATTGACCAAGCCAAGGCGCGCTTGCTAGGTGTAAGTTCGGTGGACATTTCCAATCTGCTCAACGGCGCGATGCAGGAGCTTTATATTACTGAATTTAGAGAAGGCAATGAACGTATAGACTTAGTGGTGCGTGGCTCGCAGGCAGACAGAACGCAACTATCACGCCTACCAGATTTGATGATTAACCTGCCTAACGGTGCAACTGTGCCTTTATCACAATTAGCGACCATTACCTCAGATTTTGAAGAAGGCGTAATTTGGCGACGCAATCGAGAGCCATCGGTAATCGTGCGAGCCAATTTGCAAGGTAGTATGCAGGCGCCTGTGGTTTCGCAGCAAATTGAAGATCAGCTGATGCAGATTAAAGCTAACTTACCCTTGGGAGTATCAATAGAAACGGGCGGTGCAGTTGAAGCCTCAGCCAAAGGTGCGACGTCTGTTGCAGCTGGCTTCCCATTGTTCCTCATCGCGGTACTTACATTATTAATGATTCAGTTACAAAGTTTTTCGCGGGTATTTTTAGTGCTGTTAACCGCACCTTTAGGCTTAATCGGCGTCACAGTTTCTTTGTTGCTATTTGATAAACCTTTCGGTTTTGTCGCCATGCTAGGCACCATTGCGCTGTCCGGTATGATAATGCGAAATTCCGTCATCTTGGTTGATCAAATTGACCAAGACAAAGCGTCTGGTTTAGCGGAATGGCAAGCCATTATAGAATCGACTATTCGACGCTTCAGGCCGATAGTATTAACCGCTGCTGCCGCGATATTAGCCATGATACCGCTGACCAGAAGCGTATTTTTTGGTCCAATGGCGGTGGCGATTATGGGTGGCTTAGCGGTAGCAACTTTACTCACCGTACTTTTTTTGCCAGCCCTATATGCCGCTTGGTTTAAGGTGAAAATGCCAGCTAAACATATCATTTAAACAGCTTATTACTGTTTAAATTCAGCTTGCAGATCAAGTGCATGCGCTATAATAATTGAAATTGATAGGAATGAAATTTGCCATGATACAAACTGTAAAAAGTGACTTCTCTAACGAAGCCAGATTTAATATTAGTGGTGATGCCGCTGGTTTTAGTAACCGCGAAGCTAGATTCAATATGATAGAACAGCAAATTCGCACTTGGGAAGTATTAGACCCAGTCGTACTTGAGCTCTTTAACCAAGTGCCGCGCGAGGCGTTTGTCGCAGAATCTCAACAAGGCTTGGCTTTTGCTGATGTTGAATTGCCCATTGGACATGGTCAAAGCATGCTTTCACCTAAATTAGAAGGTCGAATCTTACAGGCGCTTAACGTAAAGAAAACTGACAAAGTATTGCTGGTAGGTACCGGAAGCGGCTATTTAACTGCACTGTTAGCTATGTTGGCCGATCATGTTGATGCGGTAGAAATTCATCCAGAATTGTCAGATATTGCCAAAGTGCGTTTACAAAAACAGAATATCCACAATGTAAGCCTGCATGTGGGCGATGCGGTTAATGGCTTTGCACAAGCCGCGCCCTATGATGTAATTGTATTTACTGGCTCACTGCCGCTACGCCCAACTACCACAGAAAAAATGCTTAAAGCTGGTGGCCGTCTATTTACTGTGATTGGGGAAATGCCGATTATGCAAGCTACTCTAACAACACGCGTGAGGGAAGATGGTTTCAGACATGATGTGCTTTTTGAAACATGCTTGCCAGTATTAATAAACGCTCCACAAGCGATTAAGTTTGAGTTTTAACGCACTACACCTATGTTCAAAAACTTGATTTTTACTGCGGTATTTATCTGTTCCACAGCTGTGTTTGCGGATGAAACATTTGCCGTTGAAGCTTTAACTATAAAAGACCAACGACAATCGCTCCTTGATACCTACCAACAAGCTTTGTCGCATGACGCAACCCTAGCGTCAGCCCTAAGCGCCAATCAGTCCGCGCAGGAGTTAATCGAGCAAGGCAAAGCTTTGTATCTTCCAAACGTAAATTTTAGTGCTGGTGTAAACGCAACACAGGCCGATGTTCGATACCTAAACTCAGGACCTAGCCCCTTTGGTTTTGCTGGTAACACTAATTATGAAGGCTACAACTATGGTATTAATGCGACACAGCCTATTTTTCGCAAGCAAAATTTAGTACAAATAGATCAAGCTAAAACGCAGGTAAGCCAAGCTGATAAACAATTAGCGTTAAGCCAGCAACAACTGATTGTGCGCACCACGCAGGCCTACTTTGACGTACTTATTGCACAAGATAAAATTGATTTAATTAATGCACAAAAAGCAGCAATTTTGATTCAGTTTGAACAAGCTAAAGCAAATTTTGATGTTGGCACATCCACTATTACCGATGTAAATGAATCGCAAGCACGATATGATTTAATTGTTGCGCAACAAATTGCCGCGACTAACGAGTATCAAGTAGCCAGATACACGATACAAGCAATAACAGGAGAGCTGCCAAAGCTTCTCGCCGTAGTAAAAGCCGATATCAAAGCCCATAACTTAGATCAAAATATGGATCAATGGTTAGATGTGGCAACACACAACAATTTGAATATACAAATTCAGCAAGATACCGTTAAATTCGCAGAGCAGGAAATTGATCGCGCTGAGGCGGCGCACTTGCCAACACTAGACGCAGTAGCAAGTTATAACGATACTTATTCTAACGGTAGTTCTTATGGCTTTGGTAGCGATCTTAAAAACGGCACCATAGGTTTGCAACTGCAAATTCCCTTGTATCAGGGTGGAGCTACCACTTCACGCGTTAGGCAAGCCGTACTCAACAAACAAAAAACGCTAAATGACGTTGAGTTTGCACGTCGCCAAGCCGAACTGGAAACACAACGCGCTTATTTAAATTTAAACTCCAGTATCGCGCAGATAAAAGCTTACGAACAAGCCTTAATCAGTAGCCAAAGCCAGGTCGACTCAACCAAACTAGGCTACGAAGTTGGCGTGCGTACTAGCGTAGATGTATTAAATGCTCAACAGCAATTTTTTAGCGCCAAGCGCGACTTATTGCAATCTCGCTATAATTATCTAGTGAATATCATTCGCTTAAAAGCCGCTTCAGGAATAGTTGCCGAGGTTGATTTAGTGGATATTAATCAGCAACTAATCGTTAAATAATGTCGAATAATAAAGTGATAGGTAGTTAAATGGCCAGCAATCAAACTTCACGAGCGGGCTTAAGCCAACTTATTTTCATAGACCTGCAAACACGCCTGCTAAGCGCAATGCCGCAAGAAGCAATGCAAACAGTGATAAGGAATTGTGAGATTTTGGCTCAAGCTGCGACAATGCTAGAAGTGCCAGTGATTGTCAGTGAGCAATATCCAAAAGGCTTAGGCAACACCGCACCTCAATTATTAGCTTTTTTGCCTAATATCAAGCCTGTAGAAAAACTTACATTTTCATGCATGGCAGAGCCTAAGTTTAGTCGCCTATTAACTCGCGACCATTCCCAAGTTGTGATTGCTGGCATGGAAGCGCATATTTGCGTATTACAAACAGCGCTGGATTTGCAAAATAGCAAACAGGTATTTGTAGCAGAAGACGCCATTATTTCGCGCAACCCAGCCAACAAAGCCAATGCGCTAGCTAGAATGCGCGAAGCAGGCTGCATAATCAGCAATACAGAATCGATAGTGTTTGAATGGCTAGGCAAATCCGATAGCGACGCCTTTAAAGCCATAAGCACACTTGTTCGCTAGGCAATAAACTGGCAAATTTTCTGCTGCAACACAGTCTTAATGTCAGCTATTAAACCTCAAACGCAAGTAAATATAAACTTTGTATTTAATCGGTTGGAAATCTCTCTAAGTTGTTGTACAATGCCGTCCTTGTTGGCTAGGCAGGGTGCTTAGCTCAGTTGGTAGAGCGTCGCCCTTACAAGGCGAATGTCAGCGGTTCGACCCCGTTAGCACCCACCAAAATAGTTAGCAATAAAGTGACTAAAGTCGCTCCTGGTTTAAAATTAGGAATGCTGGATAGCTCAGCAAACTTTATTTTTAAGTAAAAATTAGGGCGCAGCTTTTAATACGTAATTAGTGAATAATTACGTAAGATTTACGGAGTGGTAGTTCAGTTGGTTAGAATGCCTGCCTGTCACGCAGGAGGTCGCGGGTTCGAGTCCCGTCCGCTCCGCCATAAAGACGCAAGTTGTTGATTTATAACAACTTTCCTGAAAAAGCCCCGCCAGTAGCGGGGCTTTTGCATTTGCAGAATCTCAACAGTTCTTATTACGTATATTTCCTACCTCGTTATTCCATCATTCACTATTTGGCAAATTCATTTCGATTCTTCTGCTCGATCTAAATGTTGAATTGCTCTTCAGACTCGTAGCTATTCCACAACATACAAATAAGTTATGACGACTTTAAATCGCCGTGGTATTTAAAATTTTCTCACCCAACTCTACTCCCAGCAATTTAGGTTGGACTTATTCTACGCTCCTCACATAAGAGCTACTTTAGCTAACTGTTAGATTTAATTTACCGTGCATGCACTAATAAATTCAAGTAATTTATTTATCCTCAAAAACCTATTTTTAAATTGGGTTATCACTTAAAGCTTGATGTAAATCAAACATGAGGCAATAGACAAGAATTAGAGTGGTGCCATTAGCAATGCCTTAAAAATATAAGGATTTTGGATATGATTAAAACTTTAGCAAAAATTCTGTTCATAGCCTCGGTCGCAATGACCTTCTTGCCAATTACTAGCTTTGCTGTTCCTTCATATGCACGGCAGACGGGAATGAACTGTGCCGCATGTCACACCAGCTTTCCAGAACTAACGCCTTTTGGTAGGGAATTTAAGTTGAATGGATATACCTTAGGTGAACGGCAGTTACTTCCGTTGGCTGCCATGATGCAGTTTTCCATGACTAGTGTCGCTAAAAATCATGATGCCAGTGGCGCACAAATAATGTTGCATCAGAATGATCCACAATTTGATGTTTTAGGCCTTTTCGCTGCAGGTAAGTTAAGTGATTATGCCGGTATGTTTGTGCAATGGACTTATTCTAACAATGGCTCCACAAATGGTGATGGTAAAATCGTAGGCCATAGCGGGCTAGATAACACTGACATTAGAGCTATTATGACGCATGATGTTTTTGGAAAAAATACAGTCTTTGGTTTAAATTTAAATAATAATCCTTCAGTACAGGATGTATGGAACACCACGCCAGCTTGGGGATTTCCTTATAATGGTCCTAATTTACCAAATGTTCCAGGCCCTAGTTTTACGAGTTCAATTATCGAAGGTGGCCTGAGCCAGCAGGTGGCTGGTATCGGTGCTTATGTTTGGTATGACCGTCATTTATATGGTGAACTGTCATTCTATGGAAATGCCAATAAAGCATTCCGTATTTTAAGTGCCGGACAGAGCGGTAGCGATGGTTCTATAACCCAAATTTCTGGAAGAAACAATCCTTATTGGCGTTTAGCATGGAACGAGGACTGGGGTGCTCATTCGCTAATGGTCGGTACATATGGCATGCAAGTTGATAAATTCCCTGATTCATTAAGTCCTTATGGACCAACTGATAGATTCAGGGACACTGCCTTGGATGCCCAATATCAGTTCTTGTCTGACCCCCATATCGTTACAGTGCAGACCACGTTTATTCATGAGAAACAGGATAATAGGGCTAGTTATGACTTAGGAAACACGGCAAATCCGCAGAATCACTTGAACACATTTAAGGTCAAAGCGAGTTATTTATACGATAGAAAATATGGTGCCTCTCTTGCATACTTTGATACTACGGGGAGTAACGATGCAATAGCATTTAATAGCGGCAATAATCTTGTGACTAAGCCAGACACTCAAAGCTACGTCATGCAACTTGATTACAATCCCTGGACATTTGCCAGAGTTTCTTTGCAATATACAGGCTACATCAAGTTTGATGGTTCTAGGGAAGTTGACTTGGCGGGTTTCAAGCCAAGGGATAGAAATACACTGTTCCTCAGCACTTGGTTTGCCTTTTAAGCTTAGCGTAGAATGATGATGAATTATCGTATATTGGTGTCTCTGGGATTAATCAGCTTAGCTGTGGCTTCCTCTGCTTTTGCCGCAGACTCTGGTGCTAAGCTTGAAAGCCAGCTCTGTTCGGTTTGCCATGGACGTGGCGGTACAACCAGCTCAGAGCTTTTCCCTCAACTTGCTGGGCAGCCCGCGCCTTATTTTATTGCCCAAATGAAAGCATTTAGGGACAAGTCACGCTCAGAAGAAAATGCACAGAGATTTATGTGGGGCATTTCTTCTAGACTTTCAGATCAAGATATTGAGCAGTTGGCGGCTTTTTATGAAACTAAAACACCCGCGTATCTTGGTAAAATTTCAGACCAAGTGAAGTATGACTTGGGTAAAGATATTTTTACAAATGGCCATCTTGATAAAGGTGTTCCACCGTGCATGGCTTGTCATGGCGAAAAAGGGGAAGGCAAAGAATCTACACCTAGACTCGGCGGTCAGCATGAGGTTTATCTAAAAAGGCAGCTTAAGGTTTTTTATGGAAATGAACGCCCAGCAGCCGTAGCTATGCACGAGGTGGTTAAAGGTTTGTCAGAAACTGATATTGACGCTATTGCTCAATACCTGCAAGCGCAGTAAAAACTCAGCATTTATGTGAAATCACCATTGGCTAGCCCATTAAATTTTGGTTAGCCAATTTTCAATTAAATACCGCCCATATTGCCTAATGCTAGGTTGCTGTATTAAGCAGCAACATCCTCTTGTATACTAGATTAGTCTTACTTTAATTCAAAGTATCCACAAGCCAAAAATATGACTCAAGCACGTTCCTTAGCGTACCCAACTTTCATTCGCATTATCCTGTCGCGACCTAGACTTTTCGGCTCAATTCTTGTCGGGATTTTAGTCGCGCTACTATTGCCAAAAGATTTAGCCTTACATGGAATTACGCGGGCAATTATTGGCTGGAACGTAGGCACTTGGCTTTACTTGATATTAGCCGCTCGCATGATGTTCTGGACATCGCACAATAAAATGCGTACTCGCGCCCTCATACAAGATGATGGGAAGTATGTAGTACTAGGAATGGTGGTTATTGCCGCGATTGTTTCTATAGGGGCAATCGTTGCAGAACTTTCCGTGGTAAAAGATATGCATGGCTTGCTACGTTATGCACATGTCACCCTGGCTGTACTGACAATTTTATCTTCATGGGCGTTTACACAAGTGATGTTTGCCCTACATTATGCACATGACTTTTATGTTGCAAAAGAGCATGGTGAGTCTGGTGGATTAGAGTTTCCAGGAACGTCCGCGCTAGATTATAGCGATTTTCTTTATTTTTCTTGCGTTATTGGTACGTCTGGTCAAACCGCTGACGTGAGCTTTACCAGTAGATCCATGCGTAGAACAGGCTTAATACATTGCGTACTGGCCTTCTTTTTTAATACAACATTAGTAGCACTAACCATCAACATTGCATCAGGATTGATATGAATTATCAAAATAAGCGTTATTTAAAAGTGAGCCTTAAATCATGAAGCGTGTATTAATACCAACGGTAACCATCGTCATAATATTGTTCATTAGCGGATGCGCTAAGCATGAGCAAGCTTTAAAAACGAGTAAAAGAGCAAAACTTATCACAGAAATAATCATCGATAACGAAAGTTGTCGTGCACTGAAAGATAAACTAACATTACCCTCTATTGATGATGACGGTATTGAGCGTGTTTATTTTGATGCATTAAAAGCGGGCTGTATTCACAAGGATGTCTAAATAGATGTTGCGGAGATATTTGATTTCCATTAGGTCTATTTAACGACATTGAGATTGTTCGTAAAGCGAATGAATAGATTATTAGCAATAAAATTCATTGCAATTTCAATTATGTCAGGTGCGCTGAAAATATAAAAAGGGACGAACTTTCCATCCCTTTTTACACGCTTTAATTTAGCCAGAATTACATCTGGCGTCTGATTTATTTACCAGTTAAGGCTGCAGCTGCATCAGATGGTGCTGCTTTGGCTGCTTTCTTAGCTTTCTTAGCTTTCTTAACATGTTTTTTTACAGGTGCGACTTTAGCCTCGGCAGTTGGTGCTACTGCGGCAGCTTCGGCTTTTACTGGCTCAGCCGCTTTAGCTGCATCAGCAGCAAATGCAGATGAACCTAATGTTAATGCAAATGCGCCAGCGAATAGTGTTGTTAAAAATTTGTTCATATCAATCTCCAAAAAATAAAGTAAGGACTACATTAAGTATTACTGGCTGACATGTGTTTTAAACCTTTATCTGTCACCATGTATTGCATCTTATAGCGCAAAGCTGACGGCATCCTGACAAAAAATTTGTTTATTAATTAAATCAATGCCAAAATTGCGCCCTTAATTTAATCGCGGCAGATTTAACGCCGCCAACTAATAACAGAACGGATGTACAACATGATTAACTTTATAGAACAGCTGATAGAAACCATTATTTTTAGAAGCAGATGGGTGCTAGCACCAATGTATCTAGGCTTGGTGGGCGGTCTAGTGATTTTAATGGTGAAATTTGCACAAGAGTTTATGCATATTGTTGTGCATATATTTAGTGCGGCCGAACAAGAGGTAGTCTTATCATTATTAGCTCTAGTTGATATGACTTTAGTTGCCAACTTATTGATTATGGTTATTTTTAGTGGCTACGAAAATTTCGTCTCTAAAATCGATACCGCCAATAGTGAAGATAGACCAGATTGGATGGGTAAAGTAGATTTCTCTGGGCTTAAACTTAAATTAATTGGCTCAATTGTTGCAATTTCTGCCATTGATTTGCTCAAAGCGTTTGTGCATCAAAGTACGCCGAACTCAGAGCATATTGCTAACGAACAAATGGGCTGGATGTTAGCGATACACATGGCTTTTATTCTTTCCGGCGTATTGTTTGCTGTCATGGATTATATTGCGGGTAAAAGTAAGGCGCATTGACTTAACAAAGCGGCTTTTTTCTAAGATAATCATTTGTAGCATCCTAAGCGACCATTTAATTTTAACTGAAGAAAATAATCCACCTATATTCTTACATCAGTCTATGATGAAAGTCGTTTGGCAAGCATGTTTTAATGAAGGCTTAATTTGCAAAATTAGACCTTGCATATCAATTCAAACACGATGTGCAGCAGTTTATTTTAGTACTGAAATTTTAGGAGAAATACCATGGCTAAGGGTCAAATTCGCGGCAACAAAGAAACCAAAAAACCTAAGAAGAGCAAAGATATTGTCGTGCCTTCAGGTTCTATTATTCCGACAAAATCTAGCGTACCAGCAAAAAAATAAGCTTTAGCAGTTTTAATTTATCGGCAATATCCACCTTTAGCTAAACAGTAATGTTTAGCGTCTAATCGCTATTGGTATGGCGGTCTGCAGACGCCAGCTATAGCATCTTCCGCACTGTAATTAAACACATAAAAAACCCGCCATACATGAATAAATGTATGGCGGGCAATGGCTATTAAATCCAGCGCGAGTAAACCTAACGCCAGAAATTCAACTATTCATTACTCTTTAATGCTAGGTGGGCCTTTAAAGCGTTTACGCTCACCAAATAAGAACCAAAATACCACCATCACCACAAGCATCGCGATGGTGACGTACAGCACTTTTTCATTAGGTGGTTGCACGCCAACAATGACCAAAAAGCCACCGCCGATTACAGCAAGCACACCAATTGGTTTAGATAACTTACCTAAGTTAAACGGACCTTTATGCTTCCATACTTTACCTTCGGCCAATACACCAGCGGCCACTGGCATAATGTAAGAAATATACAAAAACACCGCACAACCAACAGCCAGTACACTAAATGCTTCTGCATATAAGGTAGCAATTACCGCTAAAATTGCAGAAACCCAAATAGCCGCTACTGGAGTTTTTAAGGTTGAGCTAACCGTACACAACCAGCCTGAAGCCGGTAAACCACCATCACGGGCAAAGGCGAACATCATGCGTGAGGTAGAGGTTAAGCAAGCCAATCCACACAAAAAGTTGACTAAGAAGATGCCGATACTTAATACTGATTTTAAGGTCGCTGGCAAGGTGTTTAGCAAAGCATCAAAGAAGCCGAAACCTTGTTTAACGCCAGTGGCGACATCTGGCATGACGAGTACAAAAGTACAAATCATAATATAACCAAAAATAGCCGAGTAAATCACAGAACTCACAATACCTTTGGGTACAGCTCTTGCGGCATCGCGTGTTTCTTCTGAGGTGTGTGCTGAAGCATCAAAACCAGTAATGGTATAAAGAGCTAACAACAAACCAAGTAAGAATGGAAATACCATACCTTCGCTTTTCGGCCAAGGGCTACCTTCTGTACCAGTAAAGTTAGTAAACGTATAAAGTCTTGAAAAATCTAAGCCACCTTGGTGATAAACCAATAGAGACAAAATTAACACCACGGTAATGACAAAAATTAGATAGCCGGAAATATCGGTAATCTTAGTGGTGAACTTTGGAAAGCGATAAATAAGGATCGCTTGTATGGTGGTAATCACGGCAATAGAACCAATTTGTTCCGTGTAGCCTAGCGTAGCAATATCAATGCCTATCATAGGTGCGATGAGCGTTTTGAAGAAGAAGTCATACACCGCAAAATTAACTGAGGCCACAACAAAAATCAGCCCAAGTAAATTAAACCAAGCGGTACACCAACCGAAACCTTTGCCGCCTAGCGTAGATCCCCAGTGATATAAACCACCTGCCGTTGGGTAAGACGAAGAAATTTGCGCCATGGCTAAAGCAACAATAGTGGCAAACAAACCGCCAACTAACCAACCAATACCAATAGAAGCGCCTCCTGCCGCCCCCAGTGCAAGCGGAAATGCTGAAATACCGCCGGCTAAAATACAGATAATTGAAAAAGAAATCGCAAAGTTAGAAAATCCGCCCATGTGGCGATGTAACTCTTGCTCGTACCCCATTTTTTTTAGTTCAGCGGCATCCTGCTCTGCTGCCGAACCTGCATGTTTCATGTTGCTCATTTTTTACCCCTTTTATTGTGCATGCGTAAAGATACTCATTGGTAATATTGGTAATCATTGAAAACGGATAGAACATAAATATTGCTAAATACTGCCGGTTAAGAAAAATCCCCTTCTCTATCATTTTTAAATACAATTAACTTTAAATCTGACTACAACGCTGGCACCTAAGTATAAGACCATAGTTATAAATAGTAGCTATAGATTTACGACATAAATACATAATTATTACGACATAAAAGCTTCTTTTTAGCCGTGTAACAAACTAAAAAAATTAACGGCGAATAATTAAAAAAAGGTGCTTGCAGTGCAACAACAAATAGCCGCATAATAAAAATGATTATTTAGACAAGTTTTGAAGACGTTTAAAGAAATTGTTCACAGATAAGCCTAGGTGCCTCATGACATATCGTTATAGCGTAGGGTCGCATACTTACCAGTTTGCAGATTTAAAAACGGTTTTAGCCAAAGCCACGCCAGCCCGTTCTGGCGATTATCTTGCCGGTGTCGCGGCGGAAACCTATGCAGAACGCATGGCCGCTAGAATGTGTTTAGCGGCTATTCCGCTCAAAAAATTCTTAGAAGAACTCATCATTCCATATGAAACCGATGAAGTGACGCGGCTAATTGTGGATACGCATGACCAACAGGCTTTTGCGGAGATCAGCCACTTAACGGTAGCGGATTTTAGAGATTGGTTGCTTTCCGACTTGGCCGATTCTGCCACTTTAAAACGTGTCGCGCCCGGCATTACGCCAGAAATGGCCGCCGCTGTCAGCAAGCTCATGCGTAACCAAGATTTGATACTGGTGGCAAAAAAGTGCCATGTGACGACTGCGTTTAGAAACACCATCGGCCTGCCTGGCCATCTTTCAGTGCGCTTACAACCCAACCACCCCACTGACGACGCGCGCGGCATTGCGGCTTCTATGTTAGATGGTTTGCTCTACGGTGCTGGCGATGCCGTGATAGGCATTAACCCCGCCACAGACAGCCTGCCAGCGTTGATGGATTTGTATTATTTAATTGATGATGTCATCGACCAATACCAAATTCCCACCCAATCTTGCATACTCACACATGTAACCAACCAAATTCAGCTGATAGAACGTGGCGCACCGGTCGATTTAGTATTTCAATCGATTGCCGGCACGGAAAAAGCTAACAAAAGTTTTGGCATTGATATCGCCTTGCTCAAAGAAGCACAATCTGCCGCTTTGTCCTTGAATCGCGGCACGGTAAAAAATGCAGATGGCGGTCATAATGTAATGTATTTTGAAACTGGCCAAGGTTCGGCTTTATCCGCCAATGCTAATTTTGGCGTAGACCAACAAACCTGCGAAGTCCGCGCTTACGCGGTTGCACGACATTTATCGCCCTTACTCATTAACACCGTGGTGGGCTTTATTGGCCCAGAATATTTGTATGATGGTAAACAGATTATTCGCGCTGGCTTAGAAGACCATTTTTGCGGAAAGTTATTAGGCTTGCCGATTGGTTGCGATGTTTGCTACACCAACCATGCCGAAGCCGACCAAGATGACATGGACACGCTAATGACCTTGCTTGCCACCGCCGGGCTCACTTTTATTATGGGCATTCCAGGCGCAGATGACATTATGCTCAATTACCAAACCACATCATTTCACGATGCGCTTTATTTAAGAAAAGTGTTGGGCTTAAAGGCCGCACCAGAATTTGAGCGTTGGCTTAAAAGCATGAATATTATGGATGCCGAAGGTCGCGTTCAGCCGGTAACAAGCGCGCACAATATGTTGCAGAATATGCCTAAACATTTATTAAGTGCAGCTTAATAGACCTTTAACTAATCAATAATATGACAAAAAATACTGACGATGATTTTTCGCTAACGCCATCTACGGCTGTAGCTACAGATACGGCCCAAGAATCAAACATCACCAGTGACCCTTGGACGCAACTTAAAAAATTTACCCGTGCGCGTATCGCACTGGGGCGTGTTGGTAGCAGCTTGCCAACACGCGAAGTGTTAGATTTTGGCCTTGCCCATGCCATGGCACGCGATGCCGTACATTTAGCGCTTGATGTAAGTGCTTTAGAAGCTGACATACAAGCGCAG
>CAIYLB010000106.1 GCA_903926935.1 uncultured Pseudomonadota bacterium | reverse complement strand
GTTCTGATCGTGTACAGAAAAAAACAGGCGTAGCATTATTTGAGAAGGGTGGGAAAGAAGCCCCTGTTCTGGAATCTGCCAAGAACTTTTTAGTAGAGCATTATGCTCATGCGCGTCTTACTATTGAGTTTTGTGCGTGGCTAGCTAAGGAAGAGTTGTTTACCGAGATGTCTGCTAAGTTTGACTTGGCTAATTCAAAAGAAAGCTTCTTATTTGAACATCTATTTATTATTGATGAAGCTAAATTAATGAAGTTGCCTCAAGAAAAAGTGATGCACCTCTTTACGCGTGGCTGGTTGGGTTGGATTTATGCCCATTTAATGTCGCTTTCAAATATGAGCCAGTTAGTTGATCGTTATGCTAAAAGATCGGCGTCTAAATAATCTTATAGATTATTGTTTTTGATGACAATGCCGACCCATTTCTTTGAAATGGGTCGGTTTTTTTATTTTTGGAGTAATTGATGAATCCTTATGATGTTGTACCTTATCCAGCTGGAGCGCATTTTCAAACCCACCCTGATCACTTAAGGGCTATTGGTATTTTGTTGGGCATGAAGCCTGAACCAATGGCTGGCGCGCGAGTGCTGGAGATTGGTTGTGCGAACGGCGCTAATCTTTTTCCTATGGCAGAACTCTATGCCGATACACAATTTGTTGGTTTGGATTACTCAGAGGTGCAAATTGCTGCCGCAAAGGCGACTCAGAAAACCATGGGCTTAGGCAATATTGCGTTTTACCAGGCCGATGTATCTAATCTTGAAAATACGGTAGTTAATCAATTAGGTTCGTTTGATTACATTTTATGCCACGGGGTATTTAGCTGGGTAGATGAGCGTGTGCGTAGCGCCATCTTAAAATTGATACAAAATCATTTGCAACCTATGGGCATTGGGTTTATTAGCTATAACTGTTATCCCGGTTGGAAAATGCGCGAAGTAGCTAGGGATATGATGCTTTATCATGGAGATCAATTTACGGATCCCAAAATGCGATTTGCACAGGCTCGCGCTATGCTGGAATTTGTCGTCGGCCAAAGGCAAGGTGCTTCAGATATCTATGGCCGTCTCTTGCAAGAGACGGTTGAAGTATTTAATACGCAAGATCCCAATTATGTCTTTCATGATCAATTAGAAAAAACCAATGTGCCGTTTTACTTCCATGAGTTTGCCTCTTTGGCACTTGAGAATAAATTGCAATATCTTGGCGAGGCGATTTTTTCAGAGATGTTTGCTTACGGTCTATCGCCCGAGGCTGAGGCATCTTTAGTAAAAATTGCGGGCAATGACTTAATCAAACGAGAGCAGTATCTCGACTTTGTCCGCAATCGATTTTTTCGTAGCAGCCTAGTTGTGCATCAAGATGTCTCGTTGCAGCGGAATATCCCCTTGGACCGTTGCCGCGATGTCGTATTTTTAGGGGCTTGTCAGCGCACCGATGATTTGACTTCAACGCATAAGGCTACCTATCTGGCTGGTAATCAAACAATCAATGCGAACAGTCCAATGGCTGTTAGAAGTATTGATTTTATATTATCACGTTCACCGGCGGCAGTTAGCATGGCGGAGGTTATTGCTGAATTGACCGATGGTCAACAGCGAGACGAGGCGGGATCAGGTGTCTTAAGTAATGAAGTGGCCGAAACCTTGCTTAAGTGCTTGAGTATGGGTGGTGTAGTTGCTCGAACAGAATCAATCCCCGTCCCTAAAGCTGCGGTGGCTACTGATCTTCCATATGCGCTACAATATTCTCGTCTGATTTCAGCCAGTCACGAAGTGGTGGCTAACGCTCTTCATAATAACGTAAAGCTTTTGCCACTACAGCGAATTGTTCTTCAACTATGCAGTGGCCAGCAAACCATTGAGGCAATCACCAATGAAGTGATGGTCCTCTTTGAAAAAGGCCAGCTTCTCTGGACACCAAAAGCAAGTAATAATATTGCAGATACCACTACAGAATCAGAGCCTTTGATAGAAAAAAATGAATCTCGAACACTTGCTTCAATGGCTAAAGCGGCACTAGGTATAAAAAAGACTGTGCAAGAAACTCAAGTCACTCCAAATAGGCCTTCCATAAGTGATTTACAGGGAATTGTTAAGCAAGCAATTGTTGAGTTAAGAAAATTAGGATTGGTTTTTTAATCGATGTCTATGTAGTAGCTGTCGGTTGCTCAAGTCTACACCCAAGATCGCTGACTTCAGTGTATCAATATTAACAATGACAAACATGCCTTTTCAATATTAATGAGGCGTGTTTGTCAGGCCTTGATACTGACCTTTTTGCTGTCAAACAGCGCGTAAAACTTCCCACTAATCCGCGTCTAATTGTTTCCACCACTAATCTGGAAAGTATTACACGCGGCTTAACATCAATGAGTATTTAGCCTGCGTTATCTTTTTTTAGTGGCCTGTTGTCAATTTCAACTATTGAAAGTTGGGTTTTAAACAAGGCTTGGCATCTCAGCTAAAACACACGCTGGCATATGGTGGTTTAAAACAACCGTATGGCTATAAACAACCACCATGTTTCGGAGTTTTATATGGTTAAATTAAGTTAACCATATGAATTATATGTGAAAATAAAATAGTAAGTATGTGGCAAGGTTTTTGCTGTAATCCTCTGAGATTCACCATAACGACATACTCAATACTTAGGGGATTAAAAGTGTCAACAAATAAGAAAATAACTGGCCATTCACGTACTAATCATAAATTACACCTTGCAGTGTTGGCGGCTTTGCCATTAATGGCGATGGCATCATTTAGTGCCAGTGCTACACCAAGCGCTGGATCAACGTGCGTGCAGAATAGTGCCGGTGATGTTAGCTGCTCTAACGGTGGTACAGAACAGAGCGTTATCTATAACGCTAATGTTGGTGCTGCAAATAGTGCTTTTATTGGTTCATCTGGCACTGTGGATGGAAAAACCATTACGTTAAATGGAGTGCTTACAGGCACCAATGTCAACATTGATGGGACTACAACCGGAGGTACTCAGCTAAATAAAGTCGGCGTTTACGTCTATAACGGGGTAAATTCGGTTGATAACCCAGACTTTGATAGCTCCCTACTTGGAGGCTTGGTTGAGGATCAGAGCTTCAATAATAGCGGCACTATCATCAATAATAGGGGTTCAATTCATATCGATACTACGTCTGGTGGCGCTAACGCCGGATTTGGTACTGCTGGTATTTTAGTCTCAGGTAGTAATAACACGATTAATAACTACACCTCCATAGTTCTAAATGCCGCAACACCGTCAGCAACAGACCTGAAGCAATGGGGTATTCTTATAGATAACTCAGCTTATGAGACTAATGGTACAAACTATAATAATGTAAATAATGTCATAAACAACTATGGTTCGATTAATGTATCCAATGTTTTAACTACTGGAACTTTAGCCTCAAGTGCATACGTCTCTGCAGTAACTTTTAAAGAAGCTGTAATTGATGAGGTTTTAAACAACTATGGCACGCTTACAGCAAGCGGTG
>CAIYLB010000105.1 GCA_903926935.1 uncultured Pseudomonadota bacterium | reverse complement strand
TAAGTAATCGGGTAAATTTAGAAGTGCGCGCCTTAACTGTAGTCGCCATGCTGTTTATGCCCGCGACGCTGATTGCCGGGATTTTCGGCATGAATTTTCACGAAATGCCTTGGTTGGCAGAGAAAAATGGCTTTTGGTGGGCGATGGGGTTAATGATCAGTATTGCATTGCTAATGATTATGATTTTTTGGCGCAGGCAATGGCTGAGTAGTAAAACTTAGTAAGTCCGCCATTCCCAGCTAATGTGGAATGGCGATCAGTGATGTGTCAATATAATAAACCCCAGTATTTCTATTGAATCAAAGCTGCATACTTAGCCCATATCTTTGCCGCTTTTGGTGCGGCCACCGCCATGCAATAAGGTTGGTTTGGGTTTTTCGCAAAATAATATTGATGATAATCTTCAGCGGGATAAAATAATTCAGCACCATTGATTTGCGTCACTATCGGTGCGTTAAACACTGAAGCAGCATTAAACTTAGCAATCATTTCAGCCACTATTTTCTGTTGCTCAGCATTCTGGCAAAACACCGCAGAACGATATTGCGTGCCAATATCATTGCCTTGGCGGTTGGGCGTGGTTGGGTCGTGCGATACGAAAAATATCTCGAGTAAAGTTTCAAAATTAACGATATCGGCATCGAATGTGATTCTGATGGCTTCGGCATGGCCGGTATCGCCATTACAAATTGTTTTGTAAGTTGGGTTTAAAGTGTTGCCACCAATATAGCCAGATTCGACTTTACTTACACCTTTTAGTTGGGTGAACACTGGCTCTGTACACCAGAAGCAGCCTCCGGCGAAAACTGCGATTTGTGCATGACTCATGATACTTATCCTTCATTGATTTTTTGAATTAGCCTGAAAAGTTGGCCTAATAAACTTTACAATACTTAGTCAACGCATTCCTCAAAACATTACATCAGGTTTAACTATTTTTAGCCATGGCCTTAAACGCTCTATATGTCGATTTTAACTCCTACTTTGCTTCGGTAGAGCAGCAACTTATGCCTGAATTGCGTGGCAAGCCAATTGGCGTGCTTGCGGTTATGGCTGAAACAACCTGCTGTATTGCCGCTAGTTATGAGGCCAAAGCGTTTGGCATTAAAACTGGCACAGGCGTGCGTGATGCTCGCAAACTATGCCCAGAGATGATTTTTGTAGAAGCGCGTCCGCCACTGTATGTCGAATTTCATCACAAGTTAATCGCCATTGTTGAAAGCTGCACGCATGTAGAACAAGTGCTGTCGATTGATGAAATGGTCTGTAAGCTTACTGGCAGTCAACAGATGCCAGAAAATGCCCTCAAACTTGCGGCTAAAATTAAGCATAAAATGGCCCAGCAATATCCATTGATTAAATGTTCTATCGGTATCGCCCCCAATACATTTTTGGCTAAAACCGCATCCAATATGCATAAGCCTGATGGTTGCGTAATGATAGAATCAAAAGACTTGCCGCAGCGATTATTTACATTGCGCCTGCGCGATTTAAACGGCATTGGCAAGCAAATGGAGGCGCGCTTAAATCGGTATAAAATCACTACAGTAGAACAATTATATGCGGCGAATAAAAATCAACTTCAAACTGCTTGGGGTAGCGTAGAAGGCGAGCGCATGTACGATAAATTGCGTGGGCTAGAGCCGCATTATGTGAAAAATGCGCGTAGTAGCTTGGGGCATTCTCACGTGATGCCGCCAGAACAGCGTAACCCTATCGGCGCTAAAGCGGTGCTACATCGCTTATTGCAAAAGTCTTGCATGCGCATGCGCAGCTACGAATTACTCGCGTCAAAAATCAGTATTAAAGTCAAATTTAGAGAGTTGCCCAGCTGGAGTATGGAAAGTGCTATTTCACCAACCGACAATACGCTGCGGCTTATTGAGGCACTAGAGACTTTTTGGCAGCATTACCCCAACACAAAATGTGAGCCCTTTGCCGTTGGTATTTCATTTTCCGGATTGGTGACGGCCGATGAGGTGGCGCGTGATCTGTTTCAAATTGAACCGCTGGAAAATGAGAAGAAACTCAATAAAGCCATAGATACGCTGAATCTAAAATTTGGTAAAAACACTATTTATTTTGGCGGCGCGCACGAGGCATTAAAAGATGCGCCTATGCGGATTGCTTTTGGGCATATTCCTGATTTGGTAGTGGAAGGTGACGTTTAATGCCATTGGCTAATTTGCTTCGTCTGCAGTTCCATTGCAAGGTCTAGTGTTAGCACGTATTCCCAGTTAGCGTCACTGTGAATTAGTATTTAGCATGTCTATCGTTTGTAAAATCGCCAGTTGGATTTTCATTCCAGTGCTCTTGCTTGGATTATCTTTGAATGCGTTCTCTGGCAATAATGGCAATCTCAGCTATTCTAATGTTGCTGTTCAAGATAAACCAAATGATGCCAAAGAAGGGGTTGGTTTTTTATGCGACTCTGGCAGTCTAGGCCGAATAAAGCTGGACGTGACTGCCTATCTGCTGTCGCAAGGAATCGCCCCTAGTTTAGTCGTCACAAAAGTGGATGCATCTAATGGCAGTCTGACATTTACCCTAAATACCCCCAACGCGGATCTAGATACCTTGCAATTAAAGTATCGCCCTGAATATGGAATTCGTGACGGCATTGTGCGTCTTCCCGATGAGCATGGTGAATTGCAAAAACTGCTGACTGTTTCTAAAAAAGAAATATTGCTGGCACTTCTTCAGCACGGACGCTTAACCGAATTTAGCGGAAAAAGCTGCAATGTAAACGCACTAAAAGAACAAGTAAATGTTCGCCAAAATATAGTGGCATGGGCTGAGCAATTAAATTGGACCTGGCCGGATGGCGAGGCGGCCGAGTGGAATGAGAGGTATTGGCACAAAGGAACACCGCTGTCTCATGTGAAGTTACATATGGCTTTGGCAGATGCTTTTAAAAACCAGAGTGAATATGCCATAGGCTGTTACACTGCAGCTAAACTAGTCATGGTGCAAGGTGTTTTAGATTATTATCGGCGCGTTAAGCGTAATAAATTACTGCAAAAGCTAGTTGAGGCGCAGCTTCTTTTAGATCTTGAGCCGCTGGTAAACATTGAGCCAGGCGAAATGTGGTCATTTGAG
>CAIYLB010000104.1 GCA_903926935.1 uncultured Pseudomonadota bacterium | reverse complement strand
GGTTGCTCGTCTACGGTTTCTGCATTGGCATCCTCAATAATGGCGGAAAGTGCTCCTATTGACATCAGCGTATCGCTAATTAAATCAGCTGTATTATCCTGCGCTTCAATTTTTAACGATACCCAAGCCATGCTTACCCTACTTATTAATTTTAGTACTTGCTATTTATTGATCGGCCAATGTTTGGCTAGGCGGTTTCAAGGTAATCGCGCTTGTATTTAACTAATTACTTATTATAAATGCCAAGCTTTTGTTCAAGATAATGAATGCTGGTACCGCCTGCGTGAAACGCTGCATCGGCCATTAAATCAGCATGAAGCGCAACATTGGTATTAATACCGTCAATCATCATTTCAGATAAAGCAATACGCATACGTGCAATCGCTTGGTCACGCGTGTCACCATAAGTAATCAACTTGCCTATCATAGAGTCATAATGCTGAGGCACTGTGTAACCTGCATAGGCATGTGTATCTATGCGTACACCAGGGCCGCCTGGCATGTGAAACTTGTTAATTTTGCCTGGTGAAGGCACGAAACTGTACGGATCTTCCGCATTAATACGGCATTCAATGGCATGTCCTTTGAGCACAATATCTTTTTGACGGAATTTAAGTTTCTCACCCGCTGCGACAAAAATTTGCTGTTGCACTAAATCAATACCAGTAATCATTTCGGTAACGGTATGCTCAACTTGCAATCGCGTATTCATTTCAATGAAATAAAACTCATTGTTTTCATACAAAAATTCAAAAGTACCGACACCGCGGTATTTAATTTTACGGCAGGCTTCAGCACAGCGCTCACCGATTTTGTCACGTAAACGTGCGTTTAATAGCGGCGCAGGTGCTTCTTCAATGATTTTTTGGTGGCGGCGTTGCATGGAGCAATCACGCTCACCTAAAAATACAGCGTTACCATGCTGATCCGCTAAAATTTGAATTTCAATATGACGTGGCTTCTCAAGGTATTTTTCCATGTAAACGACTGGATTACCAAAAGCCGCTTGCGCTTCTGCTTTAGTCATATTCACTGATGCGATTAACGCAGCCTCAGTATGCACCACCCGCATACCACGACCACCGCCACCGCCAGCCGCTTTAATAATGACTGGGTAGCCAACTTCTTTCGCTGTCTTGATAATTTCTGCTGGATCGTCAGACAAAGCGCCTTCTGAGCCTGGCACGCAAGGCACACCAGCTTTTCTCATTGCATCTTTAGCTGAAACTTTATCACCCATCAAACGAATAGTTTCCGCTTTTGGGCCAATAAATACAAAACCGCTTTGTTCTACACGTTCTGCAAAGTCTGCATTCTCAGATAAAAAACCGTAACCTGGGTGGATTGCTTGCGCATCGGTCACTTCAGCCGCACTAATCACCGCAGGAATATTCAGATAACTTTGACTAGACGCTGCTGGACCAATACAAACTGATTCATCTGCAAGTTTTACGTATTTAGCTTCACGATCAGCTTCAGAGTGAACGGCGACCGTTCTAATACCAAGTTCGCGACAAGCACGTTGTACACGCAAAGCAATTTCGCCGCGATTAGCAATTAAAATTTTGTCAAACATAGCCATATGATTAAAACCCTGCGCTTAAGCGATAATAAATAGTGGTTCGCCGTACTCAACGGCAAGGCCGTTATCGACTAAGATTTTTTTAACCACACCCGCTTTATCTGACTCAATTTCGTTGAGTAGCTTCATGGCCTCAATAATACAAAGGGTATCGCCAATGGCGACCGTATCACCCACCTCAACAAAAGCTTTTGAATCAGGTGAAGCTGATCGGTAAAAAGTACCCACCATAGGTGAGCTAACTGCGTGGCCTTCTTCAACCACAGGCGCGTCAACCACCACGGCAGCTGGTGACGCCTGGCTAAATGGCGCTGCGGCATATTGCATAGGTGCATACTGTTGCATAGGCATATTATTAGAAGTGAAATTGCGGCTAATACGTACCTTTTCACCGTCTTCAGTGAGTTCAAGCTCGGCAATGCCGGATTCTTCAACCAGATCAATTAACTTTTTAAGTTTGCGTAAATCCATAATAACCTCTAAAAATCTTGTAAAAGTATGACTAAAAGCGATATAAACTTCCATATCGCAGACTAAATTAATTGCTTTTTTAATTACACTATAACGTTACGATTGATTTGCTCGACGGCGTAATCCAGCGCTAAAGCATAGCCTTGCGCGCCTAAACCGCTGATCACACCAACAGCTATATCGGTGAAATATGAGTGATGCCTAAACGCCTCGCGCGCGTAAACGTTGGATAAATGTACTTCAATAAACGGCACTTTAACGGCACTTAATGCGTCACGCATTGCTACAGACGTGTGGGTAAATGCGGCAGGGTTAATAATGATGAAATCTACCGGGGCTGTAGCCAAGGCTTGAATTTTAGTCACTAATTCACCCTCAAAATTACTTTGATAGGTTTCCAATGCAATATTGGCCAGCTTGGCTTTATCTGCCAGCGTTTGATTAATAGTATCTAGCGTGACATTGCCATAATGTGCCGGTTCACGTAAGCCAAGCAAATTAAGGTTTGGGCCGTGTAACACTAAAATAGATTTAGTCGGCATGACATACCAGTTTTTTGACCATCTTATTAGATAAATTGCGGATACTCATAAACGCGAGTTTGCCGAAGTTAACTGGTTTTGTCCAGTAAATTTAGTACAATTAAACGAATTTAGGCTAGATTAGCTATTTAAGTGATTGATATTAATCACTTAAAGGCTGACAGCCAAACAACGTAGTTTATGGCGTTAATAAAGGCTTTAAGCTGGCTAATATTAAGGCTTTATTAATCCGGCCAAAGAAAGTTTTAACAACGCTACCATCAGGCCTAATAATCACCGTATAGGGCAAAACACCTTTGTCGTTGCCTAAATTAGCCGTTAAATTCATGCCGTCATTTTCAGCGGCAAATAAAGGATAACTGACGGGCGTAGCCTGTGAAAACTCTTTTACCAAGGCTAATTCGTCTACCGCTACGCCTAACACTACGACATTTTTACTTTTATATTCTTCATACAATTGAGAAAGCTCAGGCATTTCTTCACGACAAGGCGCACACCAAGTGGCCCAAAAATTAAGCACAATTATTTTACCTTTATATTTGCTTAGCGCTTGGTTGACACCGTTTTCATTAGGTAAATTAGCAGTAAATAAAGCTTGTGTAGCCAGTCCAGTAGAGTGACTAGGTCTATTATTTGGGCTTAAAAAGAAATGGTAAATGGCGAATCCTAGCGCCATGGTTACCATCAAATAAGTGATTATCGATAATATTTTTTTTAGCATTTTTGTGCGGAAGCCTCGTGGTTAGCCAATGCGGCAACACAGTAGTCGCGCTTCGCCAGCGTTGCAGTAAAACGCTCTACATTTTGAAAACCAATGGTTTTTACTGACGATATTAACTTGCCATGACCATCAAAAAAAACAATACCGGGCGGGCCAAATAAGACAAAGCGCTTAAGCAACGCCTTATCTTCGTCAGTATTAGCTGTCACATCGACTTGTAGTAGCGTCGTATTTGCCAGTAATTGTTGTATCTTAGTATCGCTAAAGGTCAGCTGTTCAAGTTCTTTACAGGCCACACACCAATCTGCGTAAAAATCCAACATGACTGGCTTGCCGTTTGTTTCAGCTAATTTTTTATCTAACTCGCTAATGTTTTTAATGCGCGTGAAGGCCAGTGAAGATTCGTTTAGCCCAGATCCGCCTGGCGAAGACAAGCTTGACGATACATTTTGCGATTGATTTGCGCTGTTGTTATTGGCCGCCAAACTGCTAGTAATACCGTTAAATGGCTGCAAGGCAGATTTTGCACCAGAAAGCGCGCCAATTAACAATGTGACGCCGACTATCAACAGAATTACCGCAATGCCTTTCCAAAATTTGGCAAAACCATTGGCATGGGCTGGCAGATTATCTAGGGCGTTTAGGAAAACTGCAGTCACAATTAACAGCGTTGCCCACAGCGCCAATTGAACACCGGTAGGAATAACTGGCGAAATTAGCCAAACAGCCATTGCCAACATCAGCACGCCAAAAAAGTGGCGCACGGCATTCATCCAATTACCGGTTTTTGGCAACAACTTGCCGGCAGACGCACCAATCAACAACAGTGGTACGCCCATGCCCAATGACAAAGCAAAAAGCGCTACGCCTCCTAGCAAGACATTTTGTGACTGACTGATGTAAATCAGAGCTCCAGCCAAAGGTGCCGCCACACATGGACTAACAATTAAGGCCGACAACGCACCCATGATAAACACGCCTAAAAATTTTCCGCCTTTAAAACTATTGCTGGTTTTGATTAATTTTGTTTCAAGTGCGCTTGGCAATTGCAGTTCGTAAAAACCAAACATAGAAAAGGCAAGCAACACAAAAACCAAGGCCGAGGCGCCCAATACCCAAACGTTTTGTAATGATTGGCTGAGTAGATTGCCAGATAAACCGGCCGCAACGCCAGCAAGCGTGTAACTTAAAGCCATGCCGAGCACGTAAGAAACCGATAAAGCAAAGCTGTACAATTTAGTTTGATGCACGCCTTGTGACTGGCTGCCCACAATAATGCTGGATAAAATAGGGATCATCGGCAACACACATGGCGTAAGCGATAGCAATAAACCAGCCCCAAAAAAGCCAAATATAATTAGCCAAATGTTGCCCGTTTTTAACAAAACGGTCGTATCGTCATCCGTCGCGTTATTACTATTGCTGGTAGTAATATTAGCACTTGGTTTAGCTTTGCTTAGCGCAACAGAAATGGTTTTTTTGATGGGCGCATAGCACAAACCTTTTTCACTGCAACCTTGATAGCTAGCCGCAATCGCTATAGTAGATACACCCGGAGATATCTTGATATTAGCTTTAAAATCATGGTGATATACTTCTTGTTTGCCAAAATTAGCATCTTGTTTAATTTCGCCGCGAGGCAAAGTAACGGCGACTATTTGTGCATCACTAGCCTTAAGCTCTGCTGTATGCTCTACACTGAATTTAACACGCTCACGATATAAATAATGACCAGGCGCAATGGTGAAATTGGCTTGAATATTTTCCGCATCTAATCGCGTTAAATTAAGCTTAAATGCTTCATCAGGCGTCAGAAATTGATCTTGGCTATTGCTAGCAAACAAGGCATTTACCGTTGCACTTTTATTCGCCTCGTCAGCGTGAATCTTGGCCGAAAAAGACAGCATCAAAGCTAGGCTAACTAATGCCAATAGAATGTTTAACAGGTAGTTAAGAGATAAATTTTTCACGTACTAGTGTTCCATTTTTTTAAATTTCGGCTATTGTAATTGCTTAGCCTTGCAATTATAGAATACCGACACAACTTACTTAGAATGTAATTAGCAACATACGTTCAATATCACCCATTCAACG
>CAIYLB010000103.1 GCA_903926935.1 uncultured Pseudomonadota bacterium | reverse complement strand
TGCTGAACCAAATCGGTTACGCCAAGTATTTGTGGCAACCACACCCGATGAGGTATAGGTCACGGATATTAACCAAATCTAAACCCATGAGGGCTAGCTGTATTTTGCAACGATGATTTTAATCGTGGGTGCAAGGAAAGCAACTTCCTGACCAGAATGAGTCGCCATGGCAATTGCTTCGATAATGCAGCCATGAAATCTTTCTTTAGTAGCCTAAAGGAAGATAAAGCTAGGGGTAAAATTTACAACACAAGAGATGAACTAGAAGCAGCTGTATTTGATTGCATCAAAGTATTTTATAATCGTGTTCGCAGGCATGGTTATTTGAATTGTTTAAGCCCCGTTTATTTTGAACAACAACAAAATCGGACATTGAAAAAATGTCCTCATTATTGAAGGAAGTCTAGAAATGAGACTAACGACGACCGAAAAGCAAGCCAACTAAAACACCAACACCAGCTGCTAAACCTGCCGCTTGCCATGGGTTTTTATGCACATAGAGATCGGTAGCTTGCACCGCAATTTTAGCTTGAACGAGAACGGCGTCTTGCGTCCGCACCAAGCTAGCTCTAGCTATATTGAAAGATGCTTCAGCCTTTGCGCGCACCTCATTCAATTTATCCTCGCCCGTATCTGCAGTAGCCTTTAATAAAGCTTCGGCATCTTCAAGGAAGGCATTAAAGTCATCACCTAACTGATTTTTGTTAAATACTATCGAATCTTTTTCCATTTTTAGCTCCATAATTACTTAGTATGATTGATGATAATCTTGGTCCATATAGCTATTATTGTATAGTAGCGGGGCCCAGCGCGTTACTTATCATGCCCGCGACCATGATTCTTGCCATCACCTTGTTGTCCGCCTTTATCACCGGGACGATTACTATCTCGACTGTCGTGGCGACCACCTTTACGAGATTGATGGTGTTGTTGGTAATGTGGCGCATATTCTCGCTCATACCAACTATCCTGCACAAAATAAACACTTTGACCACAAGCGCCATATTCACGACAGTATCTAGCCCAGTTTTGACTGTGTCGAGCGGGAACATGTAAGTAAATTGGCTCTTGTCTTATATGTGAACGCTCGATTATTCTCGGCTGTTGATAAATCAGCCGTGGCTGCGGATATGGATAGTCGCCAATATCAATGCGGCCAAAAAACCCAGGTTGCCCAATACTGATAGATACACCCACATCAGCGGCCTGCGTTGATATACTGTAAGTGGCAGACAACATTACCGCGGTAATCAATAAACGTTTCATGTAAGAACTCCTAATGCTAATTATTAACAAATTAAGCTATTTTCAGCTAATTTACTTCTATGATATGCGTAATCATCTTTTGATTTTAAAATCTATATATTCCTGCTTATCAAGACTATCGTCATTGTTTTTATCTGCGTTGTTGAAGTGATTTAGTAAAGGTTTATCTTTTTGGACTTCGACCTTTGAAAGACTAAGGCTACTGTCCGTATCTAAGGCTTTAAATACTTTTGTATAAACCAATTGGTTGAAATCACTCCCGCCATCCAATGCCAACACAGGTATGCTGAGCATGCTTCCTGCTAATGTCATTACTAGTAATGCCGACTTAAAGTACGTATTATTTTTCATGTTAAATCCTGCCTATCATTTAAAAAAATGTATAAGCAACCATGATACCTAAAGACTAACTCTTGTTCTGTTCGGCAGGCAACATTAACCATTATCATTTGGTCTGCCTGATCATTAAAAGCTTAGCCTTCATCTGGCATGGTGACATCAGCTTGCATAGGCTCAACAAAGCGTGTCTTATGATCTTGCACACGACCAAGCCGGCTCTCAATTGCACGCGCTAGTTTTTCAGTTGCCTTATCAACAGCTTGATGTAAAGTCTCCGCGCTATGTGAGGCGGCAATAGGCTGACGGCCTTCTAAGCGTGCTTCAATCAGACAATGTTTATCGTCTTTGCTTACTTTACTTCCGTTGACATCGCTCAGATGTACCTCAATACGCGTAATATGTTCGCTAAAATGCCCTAAGGTACTTTTAACTACGCCACTAAAATGGTCTGATAATGCCTGTTGACCCTGAATATTATGATCGGTATTAATTTGAATTTGCATGATGTGCTCCTGCTTTGTTTTAAAAGTTAGTTCATTGGCCTCTGGTAAAAAACGTATTTTAGAAGCATTGAACCAAGTAAATTTTGACGCAAGCGCAAGTCACTGTATGTGCGATAACGCACATAATTAGTGGGAAAATAACTACCATTGTCAGGTTCGGCCATTTTTCTGGCGAATAGCTAGAGATCCAGCTTACTTAGCTAGGATAAATTTGGTGTGGTTAAGTGCATGGAGTTTCCAACGTGAGGGAAGCGCTACTATCGTTTAATCTAGATTAAATCGCCGTTATGTATCTGATGCAGATGACTACTAATTAACTAGATGTCTCAAGTGCATATTAAAGATTATCGACAAACCGGAAAAGTGTAATTGGCCGAAGTTATGCGATAATAAGTCTGATTAAACAATCGAATCTATCACCAATGTAACTCCTGTAACACTTCCAGTTTTCCAAGCCATACATTCTATATGTGTGCGCATCTATATATTAACTTACGTTCTAAAATATTCATTTTCACGTGCGTGGATAATGAAAGTATCTGCTATAACAGGAGAAAGCATTGTCATTTTTAAGTATCGGAAAATCAAGCCCACAAGAGATTAAAACTAATCTACTCAGCAGCCTAACGGTCGCTTTAGCAATGGTTCCAGAAGCCATTGCCTTCGCCTTAATCGCTCATGTATCGCCACTCACAGGTTTATATGCTGCTGTAATCGTCGCTTTTATTACATCGACCTTTGGTGGCCGCCCGGGCATGATTTCAGGTGCTACAGGTGCATTGGCGGTCGTCATGGTCGCGTTAGTTGTGCAGCACGGTGTTGAATATCTGTTTGCTACCGTGGTGCTTATGGGCATACTGCAAATGCTTTTTGCAGTTGCCAAGTTAGGAAAATTTATCCGTATGGTGCCACATCCAGTGATGTTGGGCTTTGTGAATGGTCTAGCTATCGTCATATTTCTAGCACAGTTTGGACATTTCAAATCAGTTGCTGAAGATGGTGAAATCACATGGATGAGTGGCTCACCGCTGCACATCATGGCGGGGTTAATTGCCCTAACTATGGCAATTATCTACTTATTACCTAAACTCACTAAAGCAATTCCATCAACCTTAGCCGCCATCATGGTGATTTCGTTTGGCGTCACTTTTTTAAATGTAGATACAAAAACGGTGGGAGATTTAGGCTCCATCGCTGGCGGCTTACCTAGCTTTCATTTGCCACGAGTGCCATTTAATATTGAAACATTCAAAATAATTTTCCCATACTCTTTGATTCTAGCCGCGGTTGGTTTGATTGAAACATTGCTGACGCTCAACCTGATTGACGATATGACCGATACCAGAGGCCGACCTAACCGTGAATCATTGGCACAGGGTATTGCCAATGTTGTGACTGGGTTCTTTGGCGGCATGGGTGGCTGTGCCATGATTGGCCAAAGTATGATTAACGTTAATAACGGCGCACTTAAAAGGCTTTCTGGTATCGCTACATCGGCATTCCTGCTTTCATTCATCCTATTTGCATCGCGCTGGATTGAGATGATCCCACTTGCTGCACTGATAGGCGTGATGTTTGTTGTGGCTGAAAAAACCTTTGAGTGGGGTACCTTTAGGCTCTATGGAAAAGTGCCAAAACCTGATTTGTTAGTAATTGTATTGGTGGCTGGTATCACTGTTATTGCTGACTTGGCGATTGCCGTAATCATTGGCGTCATATTCTCAGCTTTAGTGTTCGCTTGGAATCATGCGAAACAAATCAGCGTAACAACACGTATGAATGAAAAAGGCTGGAAGGTATATGAATTGCAGGGAACATTGTTCTTTGCCTCAATCGCTGCGTTTCAAAATCTATTTTCGCCTGCCGACGACCCGCAAAAGGTTGCTATTGACTTTAAGAATGCACGAGTAGCAGACCATTCCGCACTTGCTGCGATTGATTCCCTTGCTGAACGTTACCAGTCTGCGGGTAAGCAATTGCATCTAAAGCACCTTAGTCAAGATTGCCTAGAGCTGCTAGATAAAGCCAAAGGTATGATAGAAGTGAATGTGCTGGAAGATCCAAAATATCATATTGCGGATAATAAGCTTGGGTAGTTAGCATTGGGGAGCGCTTTGCCCCTTTTGAATTCAAGCCCACTATGCAGTTCCATCCCTAATTGGTGCATGTCTCAGCCGGTCATCCTGCTTGATCAACTATAACTAATATGTAAACAAAGAAAAACCCCCAAGATATATAAGACCTAGGGGGTTTGTTTACAATATTACTTTTGGTAAATTCTAAAAAGGAATGTCATCCTCAAAATCATCAAAACCTGAACCGCTTGCCACTGGTTTAGCGCTAGGCTGCGCTGGCTTAGCAGAAGATTGACTGCCTTGCGCGGGCGCTTGGTTGTAATCGTTACTGCCGCTACTTTGATCCATCGCACCATCATAACTTGCATTTGAACTGCCGCCAGCATCACGGCCGCCTAGCATTTGCATTTGGTCAGCGATAATTTCTGTGGTGTAGCGATCTTGGCCTTCTTTAGTTTGCCATTTACGTGTTTGTAAGCGGCCTTCTACATAAACTGGGCGACCTTTTTTAAGATATTCACCAGCAATTTCGGCTAATTTACGATACATGACAATATTGTGCCATTCTGTTCTTTCTTGCTTAGCACCGGCTTTGTCTTTCCAACTATCGGTGGTCGCAATACTAAAATTACAAACCGCCTCGCCGTTAGGCATAAATCTAACTTCCGGGTCTTTGCCTAAGTTACCTACTAAAATCACTTTATTAACTGATGCCATTTTTATCCCCTCAACAATTGATACACTTGCGTTTGCAATTGGGTTTCATCCCATTCTTGCGTTTTATCTATTTTCAATATAATTGTGCGCTCTTGTGGTAACACCACGGCTTCAATCACGCCAACTAGTTTAGCTAGATTATTTTTCAGCAACTCCGCCTGCTCACTGGTTAACTCCGCGCTTGCTTCATCCAAACTGTACATCTTAGTTTTTAATGCCGGTGGTGCTTGCATTGAATATGCCAATATTAGCCATAAAAACATCATTATGCTACAAAAAATAAATACGCTGGCAAAGCCTAGTTTGTGCGACAAATAACCACCCAATGCACCGCCGACAAAAACGCCTAATGACTGCGAGGTGTTATAAACGCCCATCGCAGTGCCTTTTGCAGCTGCAGGCGCCATTTTACTGATAATAGAAGGTAATGAAGCTTCGAGCACGTTAAAGGCAATAAAGTACAACGTAAGTGAAACGACAATACCCCAGAAATGTTCTATAGACGCGGCAAACGTTAACTGCGCTAGCAACATCATGGCAATGGCGCTAACAAACACCAGTTTCATTTTTGCGTATTTTTCGGCATAAATAATGGCTGGTACCATTAATACAAAGGAAGCAAGCAAAATTGGCAAATACAGATGCCAATGCTGGTTTTCATGCAAATTACTTGATTGCTTGATTGCAAACGGCACCACTACAAACATGGCCATTTGTGCGGCATGCAAAGAGAATATTCCAAAATTCAGGCGTAATAATTGTGTATTCTTCAATACATCTTTTAGCTTAGCCGGTGCCGCACTGGCATCAGAATGATAATGGCTATGCAAAGGATCTGGCACCAAAAACTTCACCACGGCAATCGCGGCCAGCGTTAATACGGCCGTCATTACAAAAATGCCGGGCACGCCTATCCATTGATTAAGCAAAGGACCACCGACTAATGAAACAGCGAAGGCCACACCAATCGTACCGCCTATGCTCGCCATCGCTTTGGTGCGATTCTCATCGCGGGTTAAATCTGCCAATAAAGCCGTTACTACAGCAGAAACCGCGCCGGCGCCTTGAATGGCACGGCCAATAATAACGCCTTCAATATTCATCGCTAAAGCCGCTACCATGCTACCAATCGCAAATATAAATAGTCCGAAGTAAATCATAGGCTTACGGCCAAATTTATCCGAGGCCATGCCAAAAGGCAATTGAAAAATCGCTTGTGTGAGGCCGTAAGCGCCCAAAGCCAGCCCTATCATCAGCGCGCTTGGTTGCTCGGTAAAAGCCGTTGAGGCGTAAATCGCAAAAATGGGCAATATGGAAAACATACCAAACATGCGCAAGCCATAAATGGCGGCCAAGCTAGCGGTGGCACGAACTTCAGTAGGCGTCATTTTATCTAGCGCTACGGTATCGATGACAGCCATCTCTGCCGAGGCGATTGTTTCAGCGACTGACTCGCCATGTGGTGGTTTATTTGATGCTTTCATGAAAAATTTATAAGCTAAATTCGTAAAAGTAGGTATATTAGCAGGTTGCCTTGAAGTTAACCTAGGTCTTACGTAAAAGCATTATGGAATTCATCAAAATACGCGGTGCGCGCACGCACAATTTAAAAAATATATCGCTAGATATTCCACGTAATAAGCTGGTGGTTATTACTGGTTTGTCTGGTTCTGGCAAGTCTTCTCTTGCCTTTGATACGCTCTATGCCGAAGGTCAGCGGCGCTATGTAGAATCGCTTTCTGCTTATGCACGGCAGTTTTTAGCGCGTATGGATAAACCTGATGTGGATTTGATTGAGGGCTTATCGCCAGCGATTTCTATCGAGCAAAAGTCCACTTCGCACAACCCGCGTTCAACCGTGGGCACGGTGACTGAAATTCACGATTATCTACGTCTTTTATACGCGCGTGCCGGCGACCCTGAATGTCCAGAACACGGCACCAAGTTAGAAGCGCAAACCGTGAGCCAAATGGTAGATCACGTGTTGGCCTTGCCAGAAGATACCAAGCTAATGATATTGGCGCCTGTAGTGAGCAATCGCAAAGGTGAACAGCTTGATTTAATTGAAGAATTAAAGGCGCAGGGTTTTGTACGCTTGCGTATTGATGGCAAAATTTATGAAGTAGATGCACTACCAGCGCTAGCTAAAACAACTAAACATAGTGTTGATGTGGTTATTGACCGCATTAAAGTTAAGCAAGACATGAAACAGCGTATTGCTGAATCTTTTGAGACGGCCTTGCGTTTAGCCGAAGGCAAAGCCATTGCGGTAGAAATGGATACCGATAAAGAATATGTGTTTTCTGCCAAGTTCTCATGCCCAGAGTGTGACTACTCACTGGCTGAACTAGAACCGCGCTTATTTTCGTTTAACAACCCGATGGGCGCTTGCCCTGTGTGTGATGGTTTAGGCAACATCAACTTTTTTGACCCTAAACGTGTGGTGGCTTTTCCGCATTTATCGCTAGCCGCTGGCGCGATTAAAGGCTGGGATAGACGCAACCAGTTTTACTTTCAAATGCTCAGCAGTTTAGCTTCACACTATAATTTTGATCTAGATACGCCGTTTGAACAATTGTCCGAGGCGACTCAATCAATATTACTTAATGGCAGCGGTAAAGTAGAAATCCCGTTCAAATATCTCAACGAGCGCGGTGTTTTCTTTCAAAAAATTCACGCCTTCGAAGGTATTTTAATCAATTTAAAACGCCGTTATCACGAAACCGATTCGCAAACAGTGCGTGAAGAATTAGCTAAATATTTAAACTCGCAAAG
>CAIYLB010000102.1 GCA_903926935.1 uncultured Pseudomonadota bacterium | reverse complement strand
GCGATTATTGATCAAGTGTTATGGGATAAAGTGCAGGCCAAAATAGCCGGCAATAAACAAAGTCGTGCGCAACGACCCAAAGCACCTTCCGAGAGTTTATTGACCGGCATCCTATTCGATAGTGAAGGACTGCGCCTGACGCCTTCACATAGTCAGAAGCAATCTAAACGCTTTAGATATTACCTATCCCAGAAACTAGTAAATGCAGGCAAAGCATCATCGCCCAATGGCATCAGAATTCCAGCGCAAGAACTAGAAGCCATGGTCATTCACCAGCTCTGTGATTGGCTCGCCGACTCAGATGCTCTGATTGGTGCGCTCAATCCTGAGCCAGAGCAGATGCAGAACCTCATTGCCGATTCAGCAAAGCTAGCGGTAGATTTACAGGAGAATAAAACTGAGCAATATCAGCTACTGCGTCAAATCATCGAACGTGTTGAAGTGGGGAGTACTTATGTGAGTTTGTCTATTAAAGCTTCAGCACTGATGATGCCTGCTGAGTCAACGGGCAGTAGCACTAGTGATAGCACTGACAGTGCTAAAGAATTAATCACTCTTAAAACCAATGTTCAATTAAAGCGTTGTGGCTACGCCATGCGATTGATCATTACGGATGCAAATAAAAACCAAACACTCAAAGATCAACGACTGATTGATCACATCTCCAAAGCATATCAATGGCTGACTTTAATCACCTCAGGTAAAGTACAGAGCATAAAGGAAATTGCTGAAGCAGAAGGACTAGATCAATCGCATGTCACACGCACAATCAATAAGGCGTTTCTGGCTCCGGAGATTATTCGGACCATTCTTAATGGCACGCAGCCAGCGCATTTAAATCTCAAATATATGAAACAGTTCCGCGTGCTACCCAATGATTGGAACGCACAAAAGTCTCTGCTTGGTTTTACTAAATAAAGACAAATGACTCTTAAATTGGGCCGCAGATAATAATGATAAAATGAGCAAGAAAAGACAGACTTCAGGGACTGTAGAGAAAGTACAAAAGCAAAAGCCCCGCGACTGGCGGGGCTTTTGCAGGAAAGTTGTTATAAATCAACAACTTACGTCTTTATGGCGGAGCGGACGGGACTCGAACCCGCGACCTCCTGCGTGACAGGCAGGCATTCTAACCAACTGAACTACCACTCCAAAACTTTTGCGCTCTTATGTTACAAAAAAATTGAGAGCGCTTAAACTACTAGCACTCTCAATTTTTAAATTAGGAACGTCTTAGTCACATTTTATTGGTTTTTGGTGGGTGCTAACGGGGTCGAACCGCTGACATTCGCCTTGTAAGGGCGACGCTCTACCAACTGAGCTAAGCACCCGCTTAACCAACAAGAACGCTAGTTTACAGCATCCTTAAGTGCTTTACCAGCCCTAAATTTAGGGGAATTTGCAGCCTTAATGCTGATCGTTTCTCCGGTACGTGGATTACGGCCATTTCTAGCTTCACGCTTACCAACATAAAATGTACCAAAACCAATCAAAGTCACCAAATCGCCACTTTTCATGGCTTTTGTAATTGAAGCGGTGGTTGCATCTAACGCACGTCCAGCTGCTGCCTTTGAAATGCCTGCAGCGTTTGCAATATTATCAATCAGTTCTGATTTATTCATGTGTAATCCCCTATTAAGGCTTGTTAAATAAAGACTAGAAAGTTATACGAGCAATTTACACTCGTATAACTTTATATCAAGCCTACAAAGGCCCTGTCAAGCATTTATAAAACTATATTACATTTATTTCTTAATGCTTAGTCGCATCAGCCGTTTCTGAAGATTTATCAGCTACCTGAGCGTCCTTAGCAGTCAACTCACTTACCGCTAAATTTTCAGGCAAAGGCTGTGGTTGTGATGCTAAAGCTAAAGCTAACACCTCATCAATCCATTGCACGGGATGAATCTCCAGCTTGTTTTTGATATTCTCTGGTATGTCAGCAAGATCTTTAACATTTTGCTGAGGTATCAATACCGTTTTAATTCCACCTCTATGTGCTGCAAGCAATTTCTCTTTCAATCCACCAATAGGCAACACTTCGCCTCTAAGTGTGATTTCACCAGTCATTGCTACATCTGCACGTACAGGAATTCCAGTAAGAATAGAAACTAGTGCGGTAGTAATGGCAATACCTGCGCTTGGTCCATCTTTTGGTGTAGCGCCTTCTGGAAAGTGAATGTGAATGTCATTTTTTTCATAAAAATCATGTGCAATACCTAAGCGCTTGGTACGACTACGCACAACACTCATGGCCGCTTGGGTTGATTCTTGCATCACATCACCTAACTTACCTGTCGTGGTTGTTTTGCCTTTACCCGGCAATAGTACCGCTTCAATGGTGAGCAATTCACCGCCAACAGAGGTCCAAGCTAAGCCAGTTACCTGCCCTACTTGGTCTTCTTTAGCAGCAACACCGTAATCAAAACGTTGAATGCCAAGATATTTATCTAGGTTTTTAGGCGTTACGCTAATTTTCTTAGTCGCTTTCGCGCCTTCTTTGGCTTTAGTGGTAATTAATTCTTTCACCACTTTTCGACAAATTTTAGAAATTTCTTGCTCTAATTTACGCACACCCGCTTCACGCGTATAAAAACGCACTACATCGCGAATGGCTGGCTCAGAAACATTAATTTCATGCTCTTGTAATCCGTGTGATTTTAGTTGTTTAGGCAATAAATAACGCATCGCGATATTCACTTTTTCATCTTCGGTATAACCGGCAAGATGAATAATTTCCATACGATCCAATAAAGCCGCAGGAATATTCATTGAGTTTGCCGTAGCGACAAACATCACGTCAGATAAATCATATTCCACTTCAACATAATGGTCGGCAAACGTATGATTTTGCTCAGGATCTAAAACCTCTAATAAAGCAGAAGATGGATCACCTCTGAAATCTTGACCCAACTTATCAACTTCATCTAATAAGAAAAGTGGGTTTTTAACGCCAACTTTAGTCATGCTTTGTAAAATCTTACCTGGCATAGAGCCAATGTAAGTACGTCTATGGCCACGTATTTCAGATTCATCACGCATACCACCTAAGGCCATACGCACAAATTTACGGTTAACCGCTTTGGCGATACTTTGGCCTAAAGAAGTTTTACCCACGCCTGGCGGACCCACTAGGCATAAAATCGGCGCTTTAATTTTATCTACGCGTTGTTGCACAGCTAAATACTCAACGATGCGTTCTTTCACTTTATCCAAGCCGTAATGGTCGTTATCTAAGATGGCTTCAGCCGCTAATAGATTTTTACTGATTTTGGTTTTTTTCTTCCATGGAAGATTAATTAGAATATCAATATAGTTACGTACAACAGAAGCTTCTGCCGACATTGGTGACATTAACTTTAATTTTTTCAGCTCACTAGTTACTTTAGCTAACGCATCTTTTGGCATACGCGCAGCTTCAATGCGTTTTTCTAACTCTTCCATTTCCGCATTTTCATCTTGCTCGCCGAGTTCTTTTTGAATGGCTTTTACTTGCTCGTTTAAATAATACTCACGTTGAGTTTTCTCCATTTGGCGTTTAACACGGCCACGAATACGTTTTTCAACTTGCAGAATATCAATCTCACCTTCCATCAGGCGTAGCAAATGCTCTAAACGCTCAGCTACGCTAACCATTTCAAGTATTTTTTGCTTCTCATCAAGCTTCAAAGTTAAATGTGCGGCGATGGTATCGGCTAAACGGCTCGCTTCATCAATAGAAGCGAGTGAAGTCAAAATTTCTGGCGGAATCTTTTTATTGAGCTTGACGTATTGGTCAAACTGAGCGAAAACCGTACGCATTAAAGCTTGAATTTCGATGTCACTGGCTGAGTCTTCTATCAACTCAGCATGCGCAGCAAAGCACTCTTCAGTTTCTACAAAGCCTGTGACTTTAACGCGCTGTATGCCTTCAACCAAAACTTTAACGGTGCCATCTGGTAATTTAAGCATTTGCAGTACGGTAGCAATAGTACCGACTTCATAAAGATCATTAGCCTCAGGCTCGTCTTTATTAGCCGATTTTTGTGCGACTAATAAAATGCGTTTGTCACCTTCTGAGGCAATTTCCAGCGCCTTGACAGATTTAGTGCGGCCTACAAACAATGGGATAACTAAATGTGGATATACAACGACATCGCGCAGTGGCAACACCGGCAACATTCCGTTTTCGGATGTATATGAAGGAAATAATTGTGTCATGAATAGACCTCTAAAATTAAGCAATCAAATTAAGTAATCAAGTTAAGCAAAAAACGTATATACGTAAGATGATGGGGCTGAATCCCGTCTCTTCAACCCTCAGTTGATTAATATTAAACCTTAATTAATGCTTAAGCATAAATTAAAAATTTAAATATAAAAAATAAGAGATTAGAACTTGGAGCCTAAAAACGCGAAGTAAATATTATTGTGAAACGGTGCTAGCAAGATTTAATGGTAATACTTTTGCCTAGACTTAATTAGAGTATTAATTAAGTAAAACAAGGATTAATCACAGTAAGGCTAATTTAGCTTTAAAAAAGTAATTAAGGAAAGTAAATTTAAGCTAAGTAAGTTAAGCTAAGTAAGTTAAAACTAACTGGCAATCATGTTATATCGCCAGTTAGTTTTAGCAATGCGTGCGGAGGTCAGCCTACAGCCTCTTCACCTAAGTTTGCTTCTGGGCTCACTTCTGGTTTATCTGCATAAATCAAAATCGGCGTGCCATCACCGCGAATAACGCCTTCATCAATCACTACTTTACTCAAGTTTTTAAGCGATGGTAGCTCGTACATAATTTCTAGTAATGAGTGTTCCATAATAGAGCGCAAACCACGCGCACCGGTTTTACGCTCTAGGGCTTTTTTAGCGATTAAGAGTAATGCATCTTCTCTAAACTCTAAATCTACCCCTTCCATCTTGAATAATTTGATGTATTGCTTGGTTAATGCATTTTTAGGTGCGGTTAAAATGGTCATTAAAGCTGCTTCATCTAATGATTCTAGCGTGGCAACTACCGGCAATCTACCGATAAACTCTGGAATCAAGCCAAATTTAATCAAATCGCCAGGCTCAACATCTCTAAGCACTGCGCCAATTTCACGCACATCAGCTTTACCTTTAACTTCTGCACCAAAACCAATGCCGCCTTTTTCTGAACGTAGACGAATAACCTTCTCTAGCCCATCAAAAGCACCGCCACAAATAAATAGAATATTAGTCGTATCTAATTGCACAAATTCCTGATTAGGATGCTTACGGCCACCTTGTGGAGGAATTGACGCGACAGTACCTTCAATAAGCTTAAGTAAAGCCTGCTGAACACCTTCACCCGAGACATCACGGGTGATAGATGCATTTTCTGATTTGCGAGAAATTTTATCAACTTCATCTATGTAAACTATGCCGCGCTTCGCTTTTTCAACATCGTAATCACATTTTTGCAGTAATTTTTGCATAATGTTCTCAACGTCTTCGCCCACATAACCCGCTTCGGTTAATGTAGTCGCATCCGCCATCACAAATGGCACATCTAGCACTCTGGCTAAGGTTTGTGCCAGCAATGTTTTACCAGAGCCGGTTGGGCCGATCAATAAAATATTACTCTTTGAGATTTCGACTTCGTCTTTTTGACCGCCATTAGCCAAGTTGTTATGGCCTAAGCGTTTGTAGTGGTTGTAAACTGCCACGGCTAAATTCTTTTTAGCGTGGGTTTGGCCAATCACGTATTGATCTAATATCTTACAAATCTCTTGCGGCGTTGGTAAGCTCTCTTCAGCTGATTTTAGACCGTCAGTCGTTTGCGACTCTTCTTTAATGATGTCATTGCATAAATCAACACACTCATTGCAAACAAATACAGAAGGTCCTGCAATTAGTTTTTTAACTTCGTGTTGGCTTTTGCCGCAAAATGAACAATAAAGTAATTTATCGCCGTCGTTTTTAGTCGCCATTGATTACCTCCTATTAAATACTGTTTAATGGAAACAGCACCTAAAGTAATAGGTGCTGTTAACTAAATATCGACGCTAAAGCGTTAAAAACTGTACCACCAGAACCGTATCGCTAGAAACGGTAAAGTAGAAACTATGCCGATTCTACTCTGCTAGTAATAACCTTATCGATTAGGCCATACGCAACAGATTGCTCTGCGCTCATGAAGTTATCGCGTTCAGTGTCACGGTCAATTTCTTCAGAAGTTTTACCAGTATGGTGGGCCAATATATCGTTTAACTTGGCACGCAAATACAATATTTCTTTGGCATGAATCTCAATGTCAGATGACTGACCTTGGAAACCGCCAGATGGCTGATGAATCATGACGCGTGAATTAGGAAGGCTAAAACGTTTGTTTTTTGCCCCAGCAGCCAATAAAAATGCGCCCATACTAGCGGCTTGGCCTATGCACAAAGTACTGACGTCTGCTTTAATGAACTGCATCGTGTCATAAATTGACATACCTGCCGTAACAGAACCACCCGGAGAATTAATATAGAAAGAAATATCTTTATCCGGATTTTCAGCCTCTAAAAACAACAACTGAGCGACCACAAGATTAGCTGAGGCATCATTTACTGGGCCCACTAAAAATACCACTCGCTCTCTAAGTAAGCGTGAGTAGATATCAAATGAGCGTTCACCACGCCCACTCTGCTCAACAACCATAGGAATGTAACCTAAACCTTGTGGGTTCCAATCCTGTTGCGTTTGCGATAATTGCATATTATTCATCTGCATATTAGCCATCTAGGCATTTCCCATCAAATCATCAAATTTAACTTTTTTATCAGTTACCTTAGCTTGAGACAATACCCATGCCACTGCGTTCTCTTCTGTTGCTAACGCTGATGGCTCGTCCAAACGTTTAGGATCAGCAAAGTACCAAGTGACAACGTCTGCTGGACGTTCAAAACTTTGTGAGAACACATCTACCATGGCGCGAATTTGATCTGCGCTGGCGTGTAAAGCATTGGTATTAATTAACTCACCTAAGATTAAACGTAATTTTGTACTACGTTTTGCTTGATCTTGAAACATTGATGGCTCTAATTTAATGTTATTTAAATCAGCGCCACGTTGCTTAAGATTTTGCTCAGTAGTTTCCATCATGCGGTTAATTTCTGTGCCTAACAATACGCTAGGAATTTCGAAATCTGCGTTATCCACTAAAGCTTGGAACACTTGTTCTTTTAATTTAGCATTAACACGCTTAGCCACTTCTTGCGTCAAGCTTTCAGTGATTTCTGCTTTCATTTTAGTAATATCGCCATCATCAATACCTAGACTCTTAGCAAAGTCTGCATCAAGTTCAGGATATTTAGGTTGCGACACGCTGATATAAGTTACTTCGTAGCTCACTGTTTTGCCTGCAAGCTGTGCTGGCTCATGGTCTGCTGGGTAAGTAATTTCAAACTGTTTTGTGCTACCGGCTTTACCGCCAGTTAATTGTTCGTCGAATGATGCAACACGGCCAGCTTCGCCCAACACCAAATCAATACCAGTATCACCAGTAGATTCAACTTCTTTACCATCAATAGAAGCTTTAAGTGTTACGTTAATACGGTCATCTTTTTTTGCTGCACGCTTAACTGGCTCATAATTAACACGTTGTTTTACGAGTACATCTAGCGTTTTCTTAACGTCAGCCTCACCCACTTCAAGTATTGGGCGCTCGATTTTAATTTTTGACAAGTCGCCAATAGTCACTTCTGGAAACACTTCAAAGGTTGCGGTATATTCTAATACTTCAGAGGCAGCCACAAATGGTTTATGCTCAATATTAGGGTAGCCGGCAACGCGCAATTTTGCTTCATCAACAGCGTCACCAAAGCTTTGTTCAACCGCGCCTGAATAAACTTCATCACGCACTTGGTTACCATATTGCTGATTCACTAGACCCATAGGCGCTTTGCCTGGTCTAAAACCAGCAAATTTCGCAGTGCGTGACATCTGCACTAATCGTTGATGAATTTGCGCTTCTAGTGGTTGAAGCGGAACCGTAACAGTAATACGGCGTTCAAGCTTGCTAATAGTTTCAACATTCAGTGCCATGCGTTTTATTCCTAAGATCTAAATGCAGGTCGTAAACTGCATTTAGATAAACACAGTTGAGACTTGCTTAATAATTAAGTTGGTACGAAGAGAAAGCCTAAAACTCTGTCATTAACGGCTAGTTACGCTATCATTGACAGCAAGTTACAGGAGACAATGTATCAATCTCATACAACTTTTACGTTTTACCAGAAAAATCTAGTTTTATAGGCCACATGCTCCGCGTAAATCAACGGAAACTATAGCATACTAGGCATTTGTTCACAAACTTCACTGTTATTATTTTCTATAGGATTTAATATAAATGCCACACGAAATTCATATTACATTATCTTTAGATTGGAAGTTTAAGCTGACATTTGACCGACACTAAGCGCAACGTTGCGGTAAAGGTAAGTCCCACAGGAGTCGCTGGCATGTCATTGGATTCTGCATATGGGCGATTTTGAATGCATAAAGGACGCCTAAGCGTCCTTTATTGAAAAGTAAGCACTTAAATTTAAATGCTTATTTAAGCTTGACTACCAGCTGCGTTTAACAAAAAACATCAGATTTTTGCCGTTAATACCGGCATAGTAATCTTGATTTTTAACATTAAAAGTATCAGAGTAAATTGCACCGGCGTTAAAGCCTTCTGTTGGCTTGCCTGCTCCAGGCATAGAGAAGTTTCTGTTCAAGCCAATTGCAAAGTCACTTTGATCGCCTTGTAGATTTGTTGTAGTTTGACGTCCTACTTTTGCCATGAAGTTTAAATCAGCAACAGGTAAGGTATAGTTAACCTTCAACTCATGATATTCAGAGTTTTTTGTGTCACGATTACCGACAACTTCAAGATTCGCATCTGTTTTATTGAGGCCGTAATAATCAGTAAACATATTATAATAAGTGTAGGTAAACCATTTATATGACAGCGCGATTGAGCCCTCAAACGAATCAGCTTTATGTGCCCCAAAATTATTATTTGTAGGCTGTTTTCTACCTTCTAAGTAAGCGTAGTAATTACCCAATACATTTACACCAAAACCATTTTCAAAGGTATGCGCATAACCCGCATAAAAATCAGTTTCTACATGATCACCCTTTGATCCCAGAGTTGCATTTTGACCAAAAAGATCAGGATCCAAATTAGAGAACCATGTGCCCAAGTAAAAACCACTGCTATGCGCCCAATCAATACCACCTTGCAGCGCAGGACCAGTAGAATAGTTAACACCACGGAAAATATAGTTACTATACATACCAAGGTTATAAGTCAGCGTATATGCCGGCGCTGGTGCAGTGGCCGCAGCTACTGCCGGCGCGGCATCTTCGGCAGAAGCAAACGCACTGCTAAATAAAAGTGGAGCGGCACATAGTGCGCTTAACACATGGCGGTTTGTAATCCAGTTCAAAGCTTTCATTGGGTATCCTTAATTATTTAAAAGTAATGCTTTTTATTGATAAATCTTGTTTTAAAACGAATCACTTACTAAACCAGTTATTTACTATAGGCTTTCATTGTTAACATTCAAACTTGCTAGATTGCACTTATAAAAATAAAATTAATCACAAAACTTTCAACTATAATGAATTAATTATTAATGGCATGCAACAAAATATTGACGAAAATGCAACAATTCAACATAAATACAACAAAAGTTGTCGCCTGAAAATAGTGCTCAACTCAAAAATTAGCACTGAAATTGTGCGCGATACTTTAGTCTGACTTTTTCTACAGATATATTGTGCATTGAAAAACCTTGGTGTTATCTAAAATTTCCCCCGCTATATTTTGCAGTCTAAGATTGAATATGGCGCTTATTTTTAACCGAACTTACTGAGGCAGTAGTCGGAAATATTTTTTTGGCGCGAAAATTGCAAGACTTTAAATTAAGCAATAT
>CAIYLB010000101.1 GCA_903926935.1 uncultured Pseudomonadota bacterium | reverse complement strand
TGTTGGCCTTACTGAAAAACGTATTAAAGCATTTAAAGATGGTGGTTTAGATCATATCCAGCTTTCTATGCATGATATTACTGAAGAAATTAATAACTTCATCACTAATACCAAAACTTTTGAATTGAAGAAAAAAGTGGCTGCCATGATTAAAGATCATGGTTACCCGATGGTGTTGAATGTGGTGATGCACCGCTATAATATTGGACATATCAAAGAAATTCTTGAAATGGCCGAGGCATTAGGTGCTGATTATATTGAACTAGCCAACACGCAATATTACGGCTGGTCCTTAGTTAATCGTAATCAATTAATGCCACTAAAGGAGCAGGTTGATCATGCTGAAGCGGTGACCAATGCCTTTAGAGCTGACCCAAACAATAAAATGAAAGTGTTTTTTGTGGTGCCAGATTATTTTTCTGATCGCCCCAAAAAATGTATGAATGGCTGGGGTGAAGTTTTCATGATAGTTACCGCAAATGGCGATGTTTTACCTTGCCATTCAGCGCGAGTATTGCCTAATATGCAGTTCCCAAATGTACGTGAAAAAGGCTTGGAGTGGGCTTGGAAAGATTCTCCAGCCTTTAACAAATACCGTGGCGATAGTTGGATGAAAGAGCCGTGCCGCAGTTGTTCTGAGAAAGAAAATGACTTAGGTGGCTGCCGCTGTCAGGCCTTTTTATTGTCTGGCGATGCAGAAACAGCTGATCCGGTATGTAGTAAGTCACCGCATCATCATTTGATCGAAAAAGCGATTGAGGATTCTAAAAATCCAGTATTAAGTGCGCAACCGATTGTGTTTAGAAATGATAAAAACTCGAAAAAAATCATCGCGGGTGAATTAAACGACCGTGTTGATGAATTTCATGCTTTACCCTAATTAATTTAGCCTAATTAATGCACTCTAATTAATTTTCGGATGAGTTAGGATGAATTAGCTAAAATGTGTTTAAATTAAACGCGCCAGCTGATGAAAATCAGCAGCACGTTTTTTATTTGAGAGTCCTAATTTTGAAGCATCTATCTACTCCGTTCGTCCTTTCTGTTGTATTAGCCGGACTTGCGGCACTCGCGCCTTTTGCCATTGATACTTATCTGCCGGCTTTTCCAACATTGGAAGGCGCTTTAAACGGCACACCTTTGCAATTGCAGCAAAGTCTTACTTTTTACTTACTACCTTATGCGCTGATGACCTTATGGCATGGCGCAATTTCAGATTCAATCGGACGTATCACCACCATTAAATGGGGTCTAGGTGTTTTTGTTTTGGCTTCTATAGGCTGTGCTTTTGCACCGAATGTTGAAACCTTATGGTTCTTTCGCGCACTGCAAGGTCTTTCTGGCGGTGCCGGTAATGTTGTAGCACGAGCGATGGTGCGGGATTTATTTGAAGGCGCACAAGCACAGCGTGTAATGGCCACAGTGCAAATGTTGTTTGGTATAGCGCCAGCCGTTGCCCCTATTATTGGCGGTTTATTGTTAGGCATTCATTGGCAGGCTATTTTTATATTCTTGGCGTTATACGCAAGTTTAAGTTTATGGGCAGCAATGCGCTATTTGCCTGAAACCATGCCGGTGGCTAAGCGCATGCCGCTGTCTGCAAAACAAGTGATTAAAGACTATCGGATTATCTTTGGCGATAAAGAGTTTAATTATGTGGTGTTTGCCTTGGGCGCAAACTTTGCAGGATTTTTTATCTACGTTTTGGCAAGTCCGGTATTTTTAGTTAAGCATTTAGGATTAGGTCAGCATCAGTTCGGCTACATGTTTGTGCCAACGGTTTTGGGCATGATACTTGGTTCTTATTTTGCAAAACGCGTGGCAGGGCGTTATGCAAAGAAAAAGGTGGTAAAGGTGGCGTATGCATGGATGGCTGTGATGGTTTTGCTGAATGTAATCGTTTGTTTTGTCTTACCAATTAACCCAATTTATAACATTTTGCCGATAGCATTATTTAACGTAGGTATGGCCTTGGCTATGCCGATATTGTCTATTGCCGCCCTTGATCGTCATCCTAAAATACGCGGCACAGCGGCTTCGGGGCAGGCGTTTATGCAAATGTTGTTATCAACCGTATCCGCTGGTTTAATCGTACCATTGGTGTGGTATGCACCTTCTGGTTTGGCAATTGCGATGGCTATTTACTTGTTAGTAGGATGGCTTGCGATTCGACAAAGTAAAATATGGCAAGCTTGAGTTTATTCAAATTAGGATTGATTGCGTAAGCAGATGGTTCGCCATAGACTTAAACAGAACTAACGCACATTAATGACTCCGCTAAGATATCTACAACATTATCCTATTCATTTGCAAGAGCAAATTAGGCAGTTGCAATCGACCAATAAATTGGGAGATTACATTGCCCAGCGCTATCCAAAATCACATACTATTCAAACGGATAAGGCGCTATACCAATATGCGAGTGAGATTAAACAAGAGTTTCTGCGTAATGCACCATTGCTAGATAAAGTACATTACGACAATCGACTCACGATAGATCATCATGCACTTGGGCTTAATACGGCAATTTCACGCGTGCAGGGCGGCAAGCTTAAAGCTAAAAAAGAGATTCGCATTTCTAATTTTTTTAAAGAAACGCCTGCTAATTTTTTGCGCATGATAGTCGTGCATGAATTAGCCCATTTAAAAGAAAGTAATCACGATAAATCGTTTTACCAACTGTGCCGTTACATGGAGCCTGATTATCACCAGCTTGAGTTTGATTGTCGGGTATTTTTAACTTGGAAAAGTGATGGTGATATGTCTGATACGTCTGATAAGTCTAAAGCTTAGATGGAAGTTGTTTTTTGTAGCCTTTCTACTGTTTTTGCTTGACCGTGATGTTGTTGGCGTTCAGTAAAAGCTTTGACCAATAAAAAAGGAGGCAATCGCCTCCTTTTTTATTGATCTATTAAGTGTTCGGAAGATTACTCAATAAGTAAATCAAGCTTGCCAGGTACACCGTTCATCGCATCAGCATCCTCAAGCGCAGCTTTGCGTGAGGTAATGACAGGCCAAACTGCAGATAAACGAGCATTTAGCGCAATGAAAGCTTGCTGGTCTGCAGGGACATCATCTTCAGCAAAAATGGCCTCAGCTGGGCATTCTGCAACGCACAATGTGCAATCAATACACTCATCAGGATTAATAGCTAAAAAGTTTGGACCTTCTACAAAACAATCAACAGGGCATACATCAACGCAATCAGTAAATTTGCATTGGATACAGTTTTCGGTAACGACGTAAGTCATTTATATTCCTTAAAAAGCTTAAAAATTCTAATCGGGTATTTTAATTGATTTTGCTTATATTTAATATGCGATTTAATACTTAGCCTTTAAAGCCGCATATTAATCAGCTTAAATAATCATGCCGGCGCCAACGGTGTTGTTACTACTTTCGTCGATGACAATAAATGCACCGGTAGCACGATTGCTATTGTAACTATCCACCATTAACGGCTGGGCAAGTTTAAAAGTAATACGCGCAATGTCGTTCATTTTTAAATCAGTCGTTGCTTGTTCTTCCAGCGTATTCACGTCTACTTTGTAATGTATCGTGCCGACTTTCGCCTTTGATTCACGTGTGGTATGACGAATCACATAAGTGCGGGCAGGGGACATTGGTGTTTCTGATAACCAGCAGACAAAAGCATCTATTTGTTTCACTGGTGCTTGTGCCTCACTAGTTTTAACAATCATATCGCCGCGAGAAGTATCAATTTCGTCTTCTAACAGTAAAGTAATACTTTGCTCGGTAGTGGCTGATTGTAATTGTGCATCACCAATTTGAATAGCTTTGACTTTTGATTGATAGCCGTTAGGCAACACAGTCACTGCATCACCCACTGTAATTTCGCCAGATTCGATACGGCCCATAAAGCCACGGAAGTCATGCAATTCTGGATTATCTGAGGCATGTGGACGGCAAACAAACTGCACCGGAAATCTAAATGGCTCGTTGTGCTCGGTATGCGCTGAAGGTGCAGCTTCTAGCATTTCAATCATTGTGTCGCCTGTGTACCAAGGCATATTGTCTAGTCTATCCACCAACATGTCGCCGTTTAATGCCGACATTGGAATAAAGCTAATATCGTTGCCAGCCGCAATTTGACTTTGTGCTAGTCCAATTTCATTGGCAAATACTAAATAATCCGCACAAATTTTTTCGTAAACCGCTTGGTCATAATTCACCAAATCCATCTTATTCACCGCGACCACAATGTGCGGAATACCCACTAAATGGGCCAGATAAGAATGGCGACGTGTTTGTGTCAATACACCTTTACGCGCATCAATCAAAATAATGGCTAAGTTGGCGGTAGAAGCGGCCGTCACCATATTTCGCGTGTATTGCTCATGGCCAGGCGCATCGGCAATAATGTATTTACGTGTGCCAGTGCTGAAATAACGATAAGCCACATCAATAGTGATGCCTTGCTCACGTTCCGCTTGTAAACCGTCGGTTAGCAACGATAAATCGACTGCAGTTAAGCCGCGCTTTTCAGACGTGCGCGTCATTTGCGTTAGTGTATCTGCCAAAATGGTTTTGGTATCAAACAACAAGCGGCCTATAAGTGTACTTTTCCCATCATCTACGCTGCCGCAGGTCATGAAGCGTAAAAGGCTGGCGGTGTGCTGTGAATCTATAGTTTGTGTATGGCTGCTGCTCATTAGAAATAACCTTCTTTCTTACGTTGTTCCATTGATGCATCTGATGTTTGGTCATCCAGACGAGTTGCACCGCGTTCAGTAATGGTCGATGTTGCGGTTTCAAGTACGATTTTAGACACATCATCTGCGTCAGAAATGACCGGTGCGGTACAGCTAATATCGCCCACAGTTCTGAAGCGTACTTGCATATTGATAATTTCTTCGCCGGCTTTTACTGGGTTAGCTACTTCGCCGTTTACCAAAGGCACATTCACCGGCACGATAGAACCACCACGCATCACCACATCACGTTGATGGGCAAAGTAAATGCTAGGTAATTGTAAATTCTCACGTTCGATATATTGCCAAACGTCCATTTCTGTCCAGTTCGAAATTGGAAACGCACGAATGTTTTCGCCTTTGTGTGAGCGTGCGTTGTACAAACTCCACAATTCTGGACGCTGGTTTTTTGGATCCCATTGACCAAATTCATCGCGGAAGCTCATGATACGTTCTTTAGCGCGAGCTTTTTCTTCGTCGCGACGTGCGCCACCGATACAGCAATCAAAACCAAACTCTTCAATCGCCTCAAGCAACGTGACAGATTGATGTTTATTGCGTGATTCATCGGCTGATTTAAGTACTACGGTGCCGCGTTTCATTGAATCTTCTACATTACGCACAATGAGGCGCTCGCCTAATTCCGCAGCACGTTGATCACGGAAATCAATCACTTCTTTATAATTGTGGCCAGTATCAATGTGCATTAATGGGAATGGGAAGCGACCCGGTCTGAAGGCTTTTTCGGCTAGGCGCAAAATGCAAAGTGAATCTTTGCCGCCTGAAAATAGTAAGACTGGATTTGAACATTGCCCAGCGACTTCACGCAGTATGTAGATGGCTTCTGATTCCAGCCAATCTAAATGCGAGAGAGGTTGGCGAGGATTTTCTTGTTTAGTTGTCATAATTTTCAGTTTAAAATCAATTTTTACGTTATTTACTTAATTACGTTTTACTACTTAACGTTATTTCTTAACATTATTTTTTTACGTGTAGCCCACATTCTTTATTTAATGGGTCTTCCCACCACCAGCGGCCAGCGCGAACGTCTTCACCCATGGCAATCGGGCGTGTGCAAGGTGCACAACCGATGCTTGGATAAAACTGATCATGCAGTTTGTTATATGGCACCGCATGCATGCGGATATAAGCCCAAATTTCTTGTTCTGTCCAATCGCTTAAGGGGTTGAATTTTTCTAACTTATTAGCTTCATCAAACTGACGAAATGGTAAATTAACACGGGTGCTAGATTGTTCAGCGCGCATGCCGGTAATCCAAGCTTTTTTACCTTTAAGCGCACGTTGTAGCGGCTCTACTTTACGCATAAAACAGCATGATTTACGTAAATCTATACTTTCATAAAATGCATTAATGCCGTTAAATCTGACGTAAGTTTCTACCGCTTCAGCCTGTGGAAAAAATACCTTGAGCTTAGTGTTATAAGTTTTTTCAGTCGCTGCGATTAAATCATAGGTTTCAACCGGTAAGCGGCCGGTATCTAATGAAAAGATCTCAATAGCTAATGACTCGCGCATAATTATATCAGTCAGCACCATATCTTCAGCACCCATGCTGTTGGCAAAGGTGATTTCATGCTGATTACCTAGCTCTTTAATCGCATCACTTAAGCGGCTAATCACACTGGCGTGTTTTTGATTAACAGAAGCTTGTAAGCTTGCGGTTAGCTCTGGCGATGTAGCCGGATTGCTGGCAGCGGGGCGCAAGCTTGAAACTAAACCTGATGCTGAAGTAGTTTTATCTGACATATATTTTATCTGACATGTATTTTATTTGACATAGTTGAAGCTCTCTTTAAGCCACTCTGTTGTAGCGCAAAAAAGCCGGGCGAGGCTCATCAACAGCACCTTGATACGGTGCGCTAAAGTCTTTTAAGCTCAACATCGCTTCTTGTGCATTTCTATCTGCGCGAATCAAATAGCTATCAAAGCCACT